>JAQWIX010000187.1 GCA_029248675.1 Pseudomonadales bacterium
GTGAACGGTGACGTCTCTTGCGGTAATGATCAGGGTGTCATCAACGGTTCGAATCGCCTCAATGATTACTGGTTTTTCCTCCTGAATGATCTGCAGCGCGTGGCCTGCCGGGGGCAGTCCCGGCAGGGTTGTGGCCGTGCCCAGGGTCAGAATAAGCCCGGGTAAGATACCGGGTTTGCGCCATACTCCACGCAGCCCTATCAGGGTAAGTAGGGCGATAAACGCAACAATAAAGGCCATATAGTCAGTCAACATGTCAGCTCCCTTTTCTTGAAAAATTAAAAATAGTTGGTTGCCCAGCGAGTAAACGCTGGGCATCCACGTGGACACTGCCCAGCCGATGCCGCCAAAAATCAGCCCCTCAAACAGTGACTTCCAAGACCACTGCACCAACCAGACGGTGCAAGCGGCCGACAGGGTGGCCAGAGTGAAACTCCTCAGGCGGTGGGGCTTTTGAAAACGCCCCAGTGTTTGGGGCAGGTACTCATGGGCTGAACCCAAGGCTCTGGTAATTGCTTGGTTTTCCTGGCTCAACTGGCTCACTGCCCTCCGACAGGCATCGCAAGAGCCAAGGTGTTCCTCTACCAATGCTCGCGTGGATTGATCCATATCCGCGCCCATGGCTTCCTCGGCGAAGAGCATCAAAGTCAATCCGGTGGGGTGATTCATTTCAGCCCTCCAGAGGCGTTGGCGGTCAGTTCATGGCGCAGCCGCTGTTTTGCGCGCAGCAGCACGCCCACATGGCTTTGTTTGATGTCTAACAACTGTGCAATGTCGTCATAGGTCAGGTTTGCCAAATAGGCCAGCACTAGGGGCACGCGGTATTTTTCCGGCAGTCTTTCGATGGCGCCCCGCAATCGTTGGTGGTCTTCAAGGGTAATCAGCGCGTCCACGCTCACCGGATCGGGGGCTTCTAGCTGATCAATGGTGGGTTGCCCATCGTCGTCGAAGGCGTGCCACCGGCCCCGCATGCGCAATTGATCAACGCAGTGGCGGTGCGCAATGGCGGCGATCCATTGCCAGAAGGGACGGCTGGGCGTGTACTGGCCGAAGGCTTTGTAGGCTCGTGTAAAGGTCTCTTGAGCGGCGTCTTCGGGACAGTCATTGGACGGCAGCAAAAAACGGCACAGAGCGAAAACTCTGGGGTAGTACTCCTGATAGAGAATTTCGAAAGCCGCGCTGTCTGCCATGTAGGTGCCCGAGCCTTGGTTAGCAACCGTTGCAGAGAGATACGTTTAAGTCCCGGGCTTTTTACAGGTTTCGACAGGGATGGCTTTGAAAAGGAGTGGCGAGGGTCGGATTCGAGAACTGGCTCAGATTACGAGCGGGCTTTTGGGGGCAGCGTCGGCTATTTGGCGGAAGCTTCTGCCTTCCGTCGTAACCGGTCCCGACGTCCGCCAATGGCGATGAAAAAAGGTCCAAGGCAGCAAAAGAGCATTAAGCCTGCCAGTACCAAAAAGGCGATTTTGTAGCTGCCGGTTTGGTCGTAGATCAGTCCGGCGATTGGTGATGCCAGCAAGGCCCATGGCATTTCAACGAAGCGCAGCAATCCCGCCGCAGCGCCGAAGGAGCGGCTGCCTAGGGTGCTGGAGATGGCAAAGGTGCGTAGAGGAGACATGCCGGAATAGCCAAAGCCGTAGAGTGCTCCGGCGATCACCGCGGCGTTGGTGGTGCTGGCGACGCTGAATAAAAGTAGGGCCAAACCCTGACAAATCAGCGCCAGCCAAATGCTGACCCGCGCGCCTAAAAAATCTGACAGCCAGCCCACTACAGGCTTACCCAAGGCGGCAAGTAGGGCGGTAAGTGACAGTACTTGTGCCGCTTGACCGCCGTCTAAGCCGATGTCTTTCAGATGCGAAAACAGGTGCAGCATCACTGCGGCAAAGACACAGAACATGGAGCCAAATATCACGCTGATGGCCCAAAAGCCTTTGTGTTTGAGCAGGCCCTTGGTTGTCCAAACCACATTGTCTTCTTCTACAGTGACCATTTCGTCGGGGTTGGCATCAACGTAGGTGCGGCCATCACGAACTTCGCCGATTTCTTCCGGGCGATCTCGCATGAACAGATACACCGCCGGGAACAAGGCGATGGCTGTGGTTGCGCCAAACACCAGATAGGCGTTACGCCAGTCGATGGCCTCGATCATAGCGTTCACCAAGGGTGGCATGACGATGCCGGAGATTGACGCTCCCATAACGGCGAAGGCAATGGCTCGGCCTCGCCAGTGATCGAACCAGTTAATGACTGAGCGATGCCAAACCTGACCACCCATGGTGGCCATGCCGAGTCCCATACACACGCTGACGACAAAGTAGAACTGTAGAAGGTTGGAAACGTAGGCGAGCATCAAGTACGAGGCTGACACCAGGCCCACGCCGCCGAGCATGATTTTTTTCGGCGACCCATAGTCCAAGTACTTGCCTAGATAGGGTGCTACTAGCGCCCCGGTAATAACCGCACAGGAAAACCCCATGGAGATACTGAAACGATTTCCATCGTCTAAGGTGTTCGCTAAATGCGGGAGGAATAAGCCTCGAGAGTAGGAGTAAAAACCGGTGCCGAGGAAGCCCAACAGTGCCGAGACGATGACGACGATCCAACCATAAAACAGCCGGTTTTCCGGGCTTTGCTTGGTTCGGTTGCTGTTGATGGTGCCTCCAAAAATTCGAGGAGCAGAGTGCCTGTTAAGGGTTTCTTGCCGATGCTCGTTCGGTTTGATCAAGCCGCCCAGCATAACCCACTTTGATGATGTGTAGGCGCTTAAGCCGTTTGGTGCCTCTGTCAGGCCGGCGACGGCGGCCCTATGGCTATATCACCTCAGATCTGGGTGATAGACTCTGGCTGCCTTTTTGATGCAATCCAAACTCGGAGGAGAGAGCTGCCATGGCGATGCAACACACGCCTTTATTAATGTCCAATATTCTGGACCGGGGTGCCAAAGTGGCGCCCAACGAAGAAATTGTAACCCTGACCGAAAACGGCGTTCGCCGGCAAACTTACAAAGAAACTCGTGACCGCTCTCACCAGTTGGCCCACGCCTTGGCCGGGGCTGGTATCAAGGTCGGTGATCGGGTGGGTACCTTCATGTGGAATGGATCCCGTCACCTGGAGGCCTATCACGCCTGTGCCGGTATGGGGGCAGTGCTCCATACCCTTAACGTGCGCCTATCCGAGAAGGACTTGGAATACATCATTAACCACGCCGAAGATCAGATCATCATCGTCGATGCCGACGTGCTGCCGCTGCTGGAAAACCTGAACGGTAAAATTCCCACGGTTCGTAAAATCG
>JAQWIX010000189.1 GCA_029248675.1 Pseudomonadales bacterium
CTTTCGTTCCGGGGGATAACACAGCCCCGCATCCGCACAGCCCTGAAAAGCGATAGTAAGAGATGCTCCGTCTGGAAGGCTGCCGATTAGGGGTACACCGATGTCTACTGACCCGTAATAAACTTCGACTTCACCGAAGAATTCATCGACCTTGGTGATTCCTGCAGGGATCTGCAGCTCGCCAAGCTGTACGTCGCCGCCCTGCGAATTGAGTTTGGCGCCAAATTGATGTCTGTATAGGTAGTAGCCGTCGGCCATCCGCCACTGGGCTAATACAGTTCCATTTGGCTGCAGCACCGCGGACAAACGGAAGGCTTCATCCACCGGCAGGAATTCAGGCTCCTCCACCAACCAGTTGGCATCCGCAGCAGACCCAGCATCCAAAGAATAGTCTGCTGCTTGAGCTTGGCCGGCGGTGAAAAAGCTCGCGGCAAAGGCGAGCGCTAAGACAAGGAGGTAGGACCCCTTGGTTTTACCCACCATTTGGTCACCCTTCTCTCCCGGGCCGATGTGTTTTCGTTTCTCTCGCAAGTCTTAGACCTCGTGTTTCGCCCCGCTGCAAGCGACCGCTGCCGGGGACTCTACGGTAAAGGCTGTCACCATAACATGGGCGCATGGGACATCTCGGTCATCCCACTCCCTTCACTGTTGCTCTAAACCGGCACTGTGATACCGTCGCCATCCCAAGTTCTACTGCACTGTCATGTGGAAAAAACACCTCCCAACCTTGCGCCAGCTATCGCTGTTACTTCTCAGTTCGCTAAAAACCGTGGCCGCGCTTTTAACACTATTACTGGGCTTATCAGGCTGCACAACCGTTGGGCAAGACCCGGCAAAAAACCTCAGCGCTGAGGAGCAGCTGCAACTTCAGACGCTATTAGAAGATGGACAGGATGCCCTCAGGGCGGGACAAATCATCGCGCCCAGCCAACGCCAAGATAGTGTAACGAGAAGCGGTGCCGCTGAGTTTTTCTACCAGGCATTGGCAATCCAGCCCAACAACCCAGCAGCCCAACGCGGTTTGGAACAGATATTGGAGCAATACGTGGCCCAAGCAATAGAGGCCGCTGATGCTGGCGATTTTTCATCCTCTTACCGTCTGTTAACTCAAGCCAAATCAATTGACCCGGGGCACCCGTCAATCGAACCCGCTCAAGCCTATGTCACGACATTGGATGACGCCGACTACAGAAGCATTATGGTTGAGGGTTTATCACCATCCGGCCTAAGCCAGATCATTGACAGTCTGGTGCTGGAAGCACAGCCCAGTGCAGCAAAGTGCCGCTACCGGATCTCTGCCCCTTCCGACCCCCAAACCCGCTCCCTATATAAGGCACTGCGCGAAGGTTATGCCCGCAACAATCTCAACACCCGAATCCGCGTATCCACTACACTCTCGAAACCACAACGACTGGAGCGTATTTGCACCCCATGATCTATTCACTACAAGCCCCTGGGTTCAACCGGCTACTCAAAAGCGTTCTGTGTCTCGTGATCCTTGGACAGCTTGCAAGCTGTGCAGACGCTGAGAGTGGAGCCGACCACCAGCATCCAGCTGCATCAGCCAGCACTGAAGATCCTGCCTTGGCTGGCCTGCATCTGGTTAGCCAACGCTTGCACGCACCGGTTCCCGGACAACCGGTCAGCGCTGGATATTTCACCCTGATGAACCATGGGACCAAGGCCGTCACCTTGGTTGGCGTTGAATCAACCGAGGCCAGTGTGCAAATGCACACCACTCGCACAGAAGATGCCGGTACGTCTATGCGACCGTTAGAACAGGTCGTTATTGAACCTGATCAGCAAACGGTCTTCCGCCCGGGGGGCCACCACTTAATGATTCGTGAGATCAGCAGTGAGGCTCTGGCAGCTCAGTCTTTGCCGGTAGAATTGATACTGGCTAACGGTAGTCGGCTACAATCGGCGCTTGATATCGTACCGATGAGCGAGTGGATGCAAGGGTCCGCGGGCGATCACAGCATGCACTAAAGGGAATCTGGCCTTCGAGCCATGCCCTCGTATTTAAAGTCAAAGGCGTTAAGCGTTAGGCATTTTTGAAATCTCGAGATACCCCTCTGCGCTAACAGCCACCCTTTGCCCTATGATGGTGAAGCCCGAGGGTGTAGGCCTATGATCCGAACTTTCGACCAATGAGATCGACAAATGAAATGGAAATTCTGGCAGCGAGACGATGACACCATTGGCCCGGATCCAACCGAGGCACAACCCCTGGGCAGCGGTACTGGATTTTCTGCCATCGGCGCCTCTGGGTCGCTGGCAAAAAGTATCATTTCCATCGCAGGCGCGTATCTTACCGTCGCAGCGGTGGTTGGCATCTGGTGGAGTTTTGAGCCCGACCGCATCGACGTCGCGTCAACGACACCTGAGGCGAACGTCACAGGCTATAAAACCACCGCCACCACCATTCACATCGCCCGCACCCTGCTCCATAAACCCGGCGGCTATCTGACCAACGATCTGTTCCCTCCTGGCTTATGGCTAGATAACGTGCCGTCCTGGGAGATGGGGGCTCTAACGTTGTTGCGAGATACGGCCCGGGTTTATCGGAACGATTTCTCTCGCTCCCAAAGTCAATCTGCAGAGGATCCCAATCTGGCCGAAGCAGAGGGAAAATTCTTCTTCGATAACAATTCATGGTTTTTGCCCGACACCGAGGGCGAGTACGAAGCAGGCATTGATTTCTTTGAAGCCTATTCAGAGCAACTGGCCAACACCTCGGCCAATGATGCGCAGTTTTACGCGCGCAGTGACAACTTGCAGGTCTGGTTAGGGGCCATGGAGACCCGACTGGGAAGCCTGTCCCAGCGCTTGTCGGCCAGCGTCGGAAAACGCCAACTGGACACCTCGTTAGCCGGCGATACGAATGCCAGCCAAAGCACCGCCACACCCGATGAACGGATAGTGCAAACCCCTTGGCTTGAAATCGATAATGTTTTTTATGAGGCCCGAGGATTCACTTGGGCTCTGATACCGCTGCTTGAGGCCATCGAACAAGACTTCGGCGATGTGCTGGACAAAAAGGCAGCCCGAGTATCACTGCGCCAAATCGTACGAGAACTTGAACCAACGCAAGATACCTTGTGGAGTCCAATTGTCCTCAACGGTGATGGTTTTGGCATGGTCGCGAATCACTCACTGATCATGGCTTCGCACATCTCACGGGCAAACGCGGCCATTATTGACTTGCGCGCCTTGCTCGCCCAGGGCTAATCATCGGTTTTCACTAGCATTTCGGCTGGTAAGTCCTTGCCACGCTGTTATCATACGCGCGCTCTGAGGAGTGGGGCTTTGCTGCGAGCGACATAACGCCGCTCTGTTAACGCGCCTCTACCTTTTTCATTTATTTGCTGGGGATACAAATGACTTCAACCCTCATTCCACCATTAATTGGTGCCGTCGGCCTTCTCGTCGCAGTCATCATTTACGGTATTGTGCGTCGCTATGACGCGGGCAGTGCAGACCTGGTGAAAATCGCCGATGCCATCCACGAAGGCGCCATGGTTTTCATGAAGCGCGAGTACACTATGCTCGCTGCGTTTGCTTTAGTTTTGCTTATTGGCGTGTACTTCACACCAGGTTTGGGTGAACACACAGCCATTGCATTCTTGGCCGGCGCTCTGTCATCAGCCTGTGCCGGCTGGTTTGGCATGTATACGGCGACCCAAGCTAACGTGCGAACCACCACGGCTGCACACAATGAGGGTCAGGCTGCTGCACTGTCGGTGGCATTTTACGGTGGCTCCATCATGGGCCTAGCCGTTGCCTCCTTGGGCCTGATGGGCTTGGGTTTGGTTTACTTGTACTTCGGTAACGATCCGGAAAGCGCCCACCACATTCACGGCTTCGGCATGGGTGCTTCGGTTGTCGCGTTATTCTCCCGCGTTGGCGGTGGTATCTACACCAAGAGTGCTGACGTTGGCGCTGACCTTGTGGGCAAGCTGGAACAAGGCATCCCCGAAGATGACCCACGTAACCCTGGCGTTATCGCCGACAACGTTGGCGACAACGTAGGTGATGTAGCCGGCATGGGTTCTGACATTTTCGAATCCTACTGCGGCTCGATGATCGCCACCATTGCCATTGCATCAACTCTGGCCTTGGGTTCTTTGAACGTGTTGGTACCTGGCGCAAGCGAAGGCGATGCACGCTCCGCACTGATGTTCTTGCCATTGGCCTTAGCCTCTACCGGCTTGATCGCATCCATTATTGGTATCGGCATCGTCCGCAGCTTCTCTAACGCCAACCCTGCGGTTGCTTTGCGCATCGGCATGATCGGTACGCCAATCCTCTTTATCGGCGCGGCTTACTTCATGATGGGTAACCTTGGTGTTTCTAACAACATCTGGCTGTCCGTACTGTTCGGTGCTGCCGGCGGCGTTGGTATTGGTTTGATTACCGAGTACTACACCTCATCCACCCCGGTTGTCCGAATTGCTGAATCTGGCGAGACAGGCCCTGCCACAGTGATGCTCACCGGTTTGGCGGTAGGCATGCAGTCTGTCGTTGGTCCCATCCTCATCATTTGCGCCATCATCTACGTCTCCACCATGCTTGCCGGCTTGTACGGTGTAGGTGTAGCCGCGGTGGGTCTTTTGGCCACCGTTGGCATGACCATGGCCGTTGACGCCTACGGACCAATCGCGGACAACGCAGGCGGCATTGCAGAAATGGGCGGCCTTGGTGAAGACACACGAGCCATCACCGACTCCTTGGATGAGTTGGGTAACACCACCGCAGCCATGGGTAAAGGCTTTGCTATCGGAGCAGCAGCGCTGGCGGCTCTGGCTATTATCGCGGCCTTCGTTGAAACCGTAGCAGCCAGCCGCGGCGGCGAGTTCCTGCTGCACATCGGCGATCCAAACGTTCTGATCGGATTGTTTATTGGTGGCCTGGTGCCATTTTTGATCGCCAGCATGACCATGACCTCGGTGGGTGAAGCGGCCATGGAGATGATTCAAGAGATTCGTCGCCAGTTCCGTGAGATTCCCGGTCTGATGGAAGGTACCGCCGAACCTGATACTGCTAAGTGCGTGGACATTGCGACCACTGCGGCACTCAAGAAAATGCTGATGCCCGGCATCATCGCAGTAGGTGTTCCAATCGTCGTTGGCTTTGGCCTTGGCGCCGAAGCTCTAGGCGGCACCTTGGGCGGCGCTCTGCTGGGCTGTGTGCTGTTGGCCTTGACCATGGCAAATGCTGGCGGTGCGTGGGATAACGCTAAGAAGTATGTTGAAAAGGGCAACCTAGGCGGCAAAGGCTCCGAGGTTCACGCGGCAGCCGTTGTTGGCGACACCGTTGGCGACCCCTTCAAGGATACGTCTGGCCCAGCCATGAACATTCTAATTAATGTTATGGCTATCGTGAGTTTGGTAATTGCGCCTGTACTGGCCTAAGCCCAAACCATGCTGACCTGAGAGGGTCAAACAAAAAGGGGACACGATGTCCCCTTTTTTGTGCCTTGGTTTTAATCTCGGCGCCAAACCGCCCTCGCGCTTAACCTTGCACTGGGCTTTAAAACGAAACCCGCGTTACCACTTTACCGGTAGCTTCTTAGCGACTAGCTGATTCTTCAGCCGCACGTATTGAGGCACACCATTTTTGTAGGCCGGATAGTCCTCGCCGGCAATCAATGGTGCCAAATAACGGTGAGCCTTGGCGGTAATACCAAAACCATCCTTGCTAATGAAACTCTTTGGCATAAACCGTTCAACGTTGGCAACCCGAGACAGCTTGGCCTCACCGATTTTCCAGCGATAGGGCTGGTCACTGGTGCGCACCACTGTGGGCATAACCGCTGTTTTTCCCGCCAATGCAAATTCCACGGCGGCCTTGCCCATGGCATAGGCTTGGGATACATCCGTAGCGGATGCCAAATGTCTGGCCGAGCGCTGCAAATAGTCAGCCACCGCCCAATGGTATTTATAGCCCAAGGCATCCTTGATCATGTTAGCCACCGTTGGGGCGACGCCACCGAGTTGCGCGTGCCCAAAGGCGTCCTTGGTGCCGCCAGCTTCGCCCAAAAACTTACCGTTGGCATACTTCGCACCTTCAGAAACGACGATTACGCAAAATCCTTTTTCGCGAACCGTAGCTTTGACCTTGGCTAAAAATGCCTTTTTGTTAAACGCCACTTCCGGCAACAAAATAATGTGCGGCGCATCTCCCGGCTCATCTTGGGCCAAGGCGCCGGCGGCTGCGATCCAACCCGCGTGTCTGCCCATGACTTCTAGGACAAAGACCTTAGTGGAGGTTTCGCACATAGACGCCACGTCTAAGGCTGCTTCCTTGGTGGAGGTGGCCACGTACTTAGCCACAGAACCAAAGCCCGGACAGGTATCCGTGAACGGTAAATCGTTATCCACGGTCTTTGGAATTCCAATGCTTTGCAGCGGATAACCCATCTTCTTGCTCAGCTGGGAAATCTTATTGGCCGTATCCTGGGAATCGCCGCCACCGTTATAGAAGAAGTATTGAATGTTGTGAGCCTTGAACACCTCGATCAGGCGATGATATTCCCGGGCATCTTCCTCCAGGGACTTGAGCTTAAAGCGACAAGAGCCAAATGCACCGCCCGGGGTGCTGCGCAAACCAGCGATATCGCGTTTGCTCTCCTTGGAGGTATCAATCAGCTCTTCGTTCAGCGCGCCTAAAATACCATTGCGTCCCACCAGTACTTTGCCGATTTGATCCTTGTGGCTGCGAGCGGTTTCAATCACCCCACAGGCCGAAGCATTGATCACAGAGGTAACACCACCAGATTGTGCATAAAAAGCATTCGGCTTGGGCATGGTCATTCCTTTTCGACTTAGCTGGGACTTGGAATCCGCTGAATAAATGTTCTCTGCGGCACCGCAATTGTCCGTGAACCGGCGCTTTTGTGCGACAATTTCCCGCATCCAATAGACGAAGACCTCATGCTTTACATCTTTTCCATGTTCTGGCGCATAGCACAATTGAAAAGCGGCCCTGAAGATCTACCCAGCAGCAGTTTTTTGTTGCTAGTCGTCACAGTAGCGAACATTCTCTTGAGCCTCGCGGTATCCATGAGCATTGGCACACAGCCGGTGGGTATCGTAGCCACCACTATCCTGACAAACCTAGCTGCCCAAGCCCTCATTATCTATGGGCTGCTGGCCTTAGTGGCGAAACCGGCCAGGCTAACCCAGACACTGACTGCCTACTTTGGCTGCGATCTGCTGCTGAACCTCGTAATTGGTATGAGCATCGCGCTGATGCGCTTGCTCAGCGTCGATTTCATGACCACTCTCGCCTTGCTGATTTTTTTCTGGAGCATTCTTATTTTTGGCCACATTCTTCGTAAGGCGATGGAAGTGCACTTGATCATGGCCATCACGCTAGCCTTTTTGCTGACCCTCGTGACTGTCGCTCTGGGTCAACTGGCGGTAGGTCAAACCTAAGGGATAACAGCCCTGTCTATCACAAGGAGTCTTTCCCATGCTGGGACATCTCTATTTTCTCGGAATCGGTGGCACACTCATGGGCAGTCTTGCTCTTCTGGCCAAGGACATGGGATTTCAGGTAAG
Organism: Pseudomonadales bacterium; assembly: GCA_029248675.1. Taxonomy (GTDB): domain Bacteria; phylum Pseudomonadota; class Gammaproteobacteria; order Pseudomonadales; family Azotimanducaceae; genus UBA4421. Next base: position 7,566 of record JAQWIX010000189.1, read on the forward strand.
CGGCAGCGACGGGAAGATTTACCCGCCCATGTCAGATTTGCTGGCCGCGGCAGACATTACCATTCATGAAGGCTTTAGCCCGGAACAATTAGATCCGGCACCGGATCTGGTTGTGGTAGGTAACGCGAACCTGCCTCGGGGAAGCGATGCCATCGAATACGTCCTAAACGCAGGGTTGCCCTATACCTCCGGTGCCCAATGGTTGGGCGATACGTTTCTCCAAGATCGCTGGGTCATTGCCGTCGCCGGCACTCACGGAAAAACAACCACGGCCAGCATGGTCGCGTGGATTTTGGAGCATGCGGGCATGGCTCCGGGCTATCTGATCGGCGGTGCACCAGCAAACTTTTCAGCTTCCGCACGACTGGGAGACACCCCGTTCTTCGTAGTAGAAGCGGACGAATACGATACGAGCTACTTTGATCGCCGATCCAAGTTCGTTCACTACCGGCCGCGCACAGTCGTTCTTAACAATCTGGAATATGACCACGCGGACATTTTCCCCGATCTGGCTGCTATCCAAAGTCAGTTCCACCTGCTGATGCGTACCATTCCAAATCAAGGTTTGGTTGTTGCCCCCAGCGATAGCGAAGCCATTAGTGAAGTCCTCAATGAGGGCTGCTGGACGCCCATCAGTCGCGTCGGTCAGCGTGCCGGCAAACGCGTCCACCCCCAAGACAGCGGAGAGCAATGGTCCTTTAGTTCTGAGAAAGGCGCCCAAGACCGTTTTACTGTGTTGCTCAATGACGAACCACAAGGGGAAGTGGAATGGCCCTTGCTCGGCGAACACAACAAAGCCAACGCCTTAAACGCCATAGCTGCTGCACGGCACGCTGGCGTGCCCACGGAAGTGGCTATTGAAGCCCTGTGCTCATTTCGCGGGGTAAAACGTCGTATGGAGGTCATATACCAAGACGACGGCACCGTGGTTTATGACGATTTTGCCCACCATCCAACAGCGATACGAACCACCCTGCAAGGCTTGCGCGCCCAAAACAGCCAAGACGAAATCGTGGCTATTATCGAACCTCGAACACATACCATGTCGCTGGGGTCACTGCGCAACGAGCTAACCACCTGCTGCGCTGCCGCGGACCGGGTGATTTGGTTTCGCGGCGAAAACATCAAGTGGGATCTGCACGAAATAGCAGAACAGTGTGTAGTGCCCGCTCAGATTGTGGACAACGTCGATAAACTGGTACAACAGCTTGCAGGAGAGAAGCCAGATGCAGGCAACCGCAAAAGGCATCTGGTCATCATGAGCAATGGAGCCTTTGGCGGTATTTACCAAGAGCTGGCCGAAGCGCTCGAAAAGCGCAATTAATCGCGAAACGGAGGGGATCCAACCATGCGAAAAAGCAACTTAAACACTCTGCTAGGTAACGCCCTGCGTGGCCTAGGCCTTCTCACGTTGGTTTTGGGCACCGCTCACGCCAATGACAACTGGTACCCGTCCAAATATGGGGCCGAAGACACCATTGGGGCGCTCAATGAGTTAAGCCCGACGAAAACCAAGCAAGCTGCCGAGTTGGTAAAGCTGGGCAAAACCTATGCCTTGGGCGTGGAAACAGGCCCGGACTCACCGGCCTATGCCCCGCGCACCTACAGCGTGACCGTACTTCAGTTGGACGACGGCATGGGAACCCCCATGGGCAGTAACAAGGCTACCGGCAACGATGACCTGCTGACCTTCTGGATGGGTATTGGCAGTCAAATCGATGGCCTCGGCCACATGGGCGAGAATCATCGCTACTACAATGGTCACCTAGCCAAAGATTTCGTCACGCCTGTTGGTTTATCCAAATTGTCCATCGACAAACTGCCTCCAGTAGCCACCCGAGGTGTCCTGCTGGATATGGCCAAGCTCATGGGCAAAGACATTCTTCCAGAGGGCACGGCGTTTAACAGCAAAGAAATAAAGGCTGCAGCCAAGGCAGCCAACATCAAAATCGAAGCCGGCGACGTCGTACTTTTCCATACCGGCTGGCTCAACGTCGCTGAAACGGATAAATCACGATTCATGGCAGGGGAACCAGGACTTGGCCTAGAAGGTGCCCAGTACTTGGCTAGCCTTGGAGTCGCGGCGGTGGGCTCTGACAGCTGGGCCTTGGAAGTCCTGCCCGGCGAAGATCCAGCGCAACTATTCCCAGTACACCCTGAGCTGCTGGCTAAGAATGGAATTTACATCCTCGAAAACATGGACACGCGAGCCTTGGCTGCGGACGGAGCTACAGAGTTTTTGTTTGTCCTCGGCGTGCCGCGTTTCGTCGGTGCGGTGCAGGCCGTGATCAACCCCGTCGCAATTCGCTAGAGAGGCTTATGTTAGAAAATAAGAATATCGTCATCACCGGCGCGGGCAGCGGCATCGGACGAGCTACCAGTTTGTTGGCTGCCGGCTACGGCGCCAAGGTAGTCTGCGTGGATCTCACCGACGGCGCAGAGGAAACTGCTGCAGAAATCATCGCTGCCGGTGGTACCGCTACCTCAGTGCGAGCCAATGTCGCCGAGGAAGCCGAAGTAGAAGCCTTTGTCCAAACCTGTGTGGACCAGTACGGTCGCATTGACGGCATTTACGCCAACGCAGGCGTCTCTGGCGGCAGAAAGCCCATGAATGAGCTCACCGTCGAAGATTGGCAACGCACGCTCAGCGTCAACACAGTGGGCGTATTTCTGGCTGCCAAACACAGCCTGAAGCATTTCCTAGCCCAAGGACATGGCGCTATCTTATGCACTGCATCGGTGGCTGGCTTGCGGGCAAATGCCGGTGGGGTCGATTACTCAGCCAGTAAAGCCGGCGTCATTAGCATCGTGCAGACAACGGCCTATCAGACCTACGGTACCGGGGTTCGCATAAACGCTATTTGCCCGGGACTGATCGAAACAGGTATGACCAAGCCTACCTTTGATCTAGCCCGGGAGCGCGGCAAAGAAGACAAGATCGGCCAAATCAATCCCATGAAACGCTTTGGGCAACCCAGCGAAATCGGCGAAATGGCCTGCTTCTTGCTCAGCGACCGCGCGTCCTACGTCAACGGCCAAGCGGTTCCTGTGGATGGTGGGTTGTCATCGTCACACCCGTGGGTTTATCCACGGTCCTAATCCGGCGACTAAATCAAGCGCCGGCCTAGGCGCTTGGTTTAACCGAATTTAGGCGTTGAACAACGCCTCTGGCATGTCCATAAGCACATCTGAGCTGGCCAAGATACTTTGTTCAAGGCCCAAGGTCCTTGGCAACAAACGCGCAAAAAAGAACCGGGCAGTCTGTTTCTTCGCCAGCCCGAAATCATCATCCCCTGCTTGATGCGCCATAACACCCCAAGCCCATGCGCACAGCGTCATGCCCATCAAATCCAAAAAGTCCGCGGACACGGCTCCAGGCAAGTTTGCGTCCTCGTTGCTTCTTGCAACCATGGACTGGGAAGCTCTCAGCAATCGGGCGAAGGCCTGCGCTACCTGGGGTTCATGTTCCGGATCGATCTCAAATTCTGCAAGCACATCGAGCAGCTCTGCTAGGGTCTTGCCGCCGTCACGCACCACCTTGCGGCCAGCCAAATCCAAGGCCTGAATACCGTTAGCGCCTTCGTAAATCTGAGCGATACGCGCATCCCGCACGATTTGCTCGACCCCCCACTCTTTAACGTAGCCGTGGCCGCCCAGTATCTGCTGAGCCATCACCGCTCCCTCCAGCCCTTTGTCGGTCAGAAAGGCTTTGACCACTGGCGTCAGCAGTTGGCCAAAACGATCTGCCTGCTCATCGCCTTTGTGCTTAGCTGCATCCAGCTGCATCCCGGCAAAAAACGCAAATGCTCGGCAACCGTCAACGTAAGCACGCTGGGTTAATAACATGCGGCGCACATCTGGATGCACTAAGAGTGAATCCGCTTCAGCGTCCGGGTTTTGGGCGCCTGTGGCTGATCTGCCTTGAATACGGTCTTGGGCGTAGCGCGCCGAATGCTGATAGGCCAGGTCACCAGCCCCCAACCCTTGTAGACCTACGCTTAAACGTTCGTAGTTCATCATGGTGAACATGGCACCCAAGCCTTGGTGTTCTTCACCCAACAAAAATCCTTTGGCGCCATCGTAGTTAATCACCGACGTTGCGCTGCCATTTATGCCCATCTTGTGTTCAAGGGAGCCACTGGCCCAACCATTGCGAGGACCCAAACTGCCATCTTCGTTAGGCAAGAATTTGGGCACGATAAATAAGGAAATTCCCTTAGTGCCCTTAGGGCCGTCCACAATCCGCGCCAGGGTCAAATGCACGATATTCTCCGCCATATCGTGCTCGCCACTGGTGATGAATATCTTCGTGCCGGTAATGTTGTAAGAACCATCCGCCTGAGGTTCTGCCTTAGTGCGCATCATGCCCAAGTCAGTACCCGCATGAGATTCCGTCAGAGCCATAGCCCCGGTCCACTGACCGCTGTAGAGCTTTTCCAAATACGTGTTTTTCTGCTCCGCTGATCCGTGCGCATCGATGCTTAAGCAGGCACCCACAGTAAGCGAGCCATATAGAAAGAGGCTGCTATTTGCCGCCCAAAACATTTCTTCGATCAAGCCCGCTACGCTCTTTGGCATGCCCTGTCCGCCAAAAGCCGGGTTGCCGGACAAACCGAGCCAACCGCCTTGAGTTAACTGCGCAAACGCATCTTTGAATCCTGGCGGTGTGATGACCTCTCCGTCTTTTAATTCACACCCGTGGGCATCGCCGACTTCGTTCAGGGGCGCCATGATTTCAGATGCCAGCCGCCCGCCCTCGGCTACTACGGCTTTGATGAGATCCGATGAGAGCTCTTGGTAGGCCTCTATTTCCGCCCAGCTCTTTTGCACGTCGAATACGTCGTTCATTAAAAAGTCTGCGTCGCGCTCTCTGGCGGTGTAGTCCATGGGTCGTCCCAGTATTAGTTTTGCGCGATTTTAGCCTTGCCGTCGGTTGGGGGCCATTGGTTTTCTCTCGACACGCTCTCGACCAACGCTGCTTTGGGGCCTTGGGCTGCCACCGAGAACTTAGCCATGTCCTGCTGGGTTGGGTTGGGTTGGGTTGGGTTGGGTTGGGTTGGGT
>JAQWIX010000029.1 GCA_029248675.1 Pseudomonadales bacterium
GGTGTTGAGATGGTTATGCCAGGTGACAACATTAAGATGGTAGTTGAGCTGATCTGTCCGATTGCGATGGATGATGGCCTGCGTTTTGCGATCCGCGAAGGCGGACGTACCGTTGGCGCCGGCGTCGTTGCTAAGGTCATAGACTAGGGTATTGGCCGGGCGCCGAGCGGTGACCTAAAGGTACCGGAAGAAATATAAGATTTAACCGGTACCGATGGTTGCCCACCGACGAATCCCTCTGTATGATTCGCGGCCCAATCGGGAGAGGAGGTAGCAGGAATTTGCTTGCCAAGACCCTCCGGATCATGGGGTTTTTGATGGCCCAACGGCGAAAAAGTCGCCACGGGTTATGAAGAAGGACATGCTTTAGTGGCGATATAGGGGCGGGCCGATTCGGTCTTGATGCCTAGCCGCTGAAGGCTCTTTAACAGGAGAAATGCTTATTTTCCCGCGATAGCGAGGGTTATACCCGCTCGCAGGGGATAAGCGACTTTAAATTGGGTTTGGAGTTCGTAAGTGCAGAACCAGCGTATTCGCATTCATTTGAAGGCATTCGATCATCGCTTAATTGATGTATCGACTCAGGAAATCGTAGACACGGCCAAGCGCACGGGCGCGCAGGTTCGTGGTCCGATTCCACTGCCAACACGCAAAGAGCGGTTTACGATCTTAGTGTCCCCACACGTCAATAAAGACGCACGGGACCAATACGAAATCCGAACCCATAAGAGACTCCTGGATATCGTAGAACCCACGGAAAAAACCGTAGACGCGCTGATGAAGCTCGATCTTGCGGCCGGGGTGGAAGTACAGATTAGTTTGAATTGAGTTGAAGCTGTCTCGCTCACTAAGAGCCAGGCAGCTTTTTATTGTTTGACACCAAAAGGCTCCGATAGGGAGCTGGCGACAGGCGCGAGCCGGACTTTGGTCTTCTTCTTCCAAAAAGGAAGAGAGAGGAGCGAAAGTCCGCACGCCGTTGTAATCGCCCACAGGCAGGAAAAGACCAATGGCAATTGGATTGATAGGCAAAAAAAGCGGGATGACGCGAATCTTCAACGAAGAAGGCGTATCTGTACCCGTTACTGTCATCGAAGCGGAGCCGAACCGCGTAACTCAGGTGAAGAGCTTGGACGCTGACGGCTATGTTGCGATTCAGGTCACAACCGGCGAGCGTCGACGCAGCCGTGTAACGAAGGCCATGGCCGGTCACTTCGCCAAAGCAAATGCGGGTTCAGGACGCGGTTTGTGGGAGTTCCGGGTAGACGAAGCCGGCGACTTGGATATCGGTGGAGAACTGGCGGTAGATCAGTTCGAGGCAGGGCAGATTGTTGATGTGCAGGGCACCTCAAAAGGTAAGGGATATGCCGGCACCATCAAGCGATGGAACTTCCGCGGACAGGACAATACCCACGGCAACTCTATTTCCCACCGTGCGCCGGGTTCCATCGGTCAATGCCAAACTCCGGGTCGCGTTTTTAAAGGTAAGAAGATGTCGGGCCACATGGGCGCGGCAAGGGTAACAACCCAGAATTTAGAAATCGTTCGGGTGGATGCTGAGCGCAACTTGATCATGGTCAAGGGAGCGGTTCCAGGTGCACCGGGTGGCGATGTCTGCATACGGCCCGCAGTTAAGGCACGTGCAGGAAATGGCGCAGGAGATGCGAAATGAATTTGAACCTCGCAGTTGACGGAGGCAGCGTAGAAGTTGCTGATACCGCATTCAGCCGTGAATACAACGAAGCGTTGGTGCACCAAGTTGTCGTTGCCTATATGGCAGGCGCTCGGCAAGGGTCGCGTGCGCAAAAGAACCGCTCAGCGGTAAGCGGCGGCGGAAAGAAGCCGTGGCGTCAAAAGGGCACCGGTCGTGCTCGTGCTGGTACAACGCGGTCGCCGATTTGGCGGTCAGGTGGCGTAACGTTTGCCGCCCAGCCACAAGATCATTCCACCAAGGTAAACCGCAAGATGTACCGTGGTGCGCTGCAGTGCATCGTGTCGGAGCTGATCCGGCAAGAGCGCTTGGTGGCCATCGAATCATTTTCGGTAGAAGCGCCTAAGACCAAGGCATTGGTTGGCAAGCTTAAAGAGCTGGATATTGCTGGTGCCCTCATCGTCACCGAAGAAGTGGATGAGAATCTGTTTTTGGCTGCACGCAACGTCAAAGGGATTGATGTTCGTGATGTGGACGGCTTAGACCCAGTTAGCTTAATCAGTTACGAAAAGGTTCTGATCACGGTTCCCGCGCTGAAGAAATTGGAAGGGGTGCTGGCATGAATCAAGAGCGAATTTTTACTGTGCTGCGCGAGCCGCACATAACCGAAAAGGTGGCCGTTCAGGGCGAGGTGGCGAATCAGTACGCCTTCAAGGTGGCCCCGGATGCGACGAAGACCGAGATTCGTGCGGCCGTCGAGAGCATCTTCAGCGTATCCGTGACCAAGGTCACAACGGCAAACGTTAAGGGCAAGCTTAAGCGCACTGCACGAGGCATGTCGCGTAAGAAGAATTGGAAAAAAGCATACGTCACTGTAGCTGCGGGCCAAGAGCTCGACTACATGGTGGCGGAATAAGGGTTAAGGCATGGCTGTTGTAAAGACAAAACCAACTTCGCCGGGACGACGCTTTGTCGTCAAGGTTGTTGATTCAGAGCTGCACAAAGGGGCGCCCCATAAAGCCCTTACGACTGCGCAAAAGAAGACCGGCGGGCGTAACAATGCGGGTCGCATCACCACACGTCATCGTGGTGGCGGTCATAAGCAGCACTATCGAATTATTGATTGGAAGCGCAGCAAAGACGGTATTCCCGCCGTTGTAGAGCGTTTGGAATACGATCCGAATCGCACAGCCAATATCGCCCTGCTGAAATACGCAGATGGTGAGCGTCGATACATCATCGCTCCCAAGGGTGTGCACGCAGGTGACCCCATCATGAGCGGGCCGACGTCCCCGATTAAGCCGGGAAACACCCTGGCTCTACGGAATATCCCCGTGGGTAGCGTTATCCACTGTGTCGAGCTTAAGCCGGGCAAGGGTGCGCAAATGGTGCGCAGTGCCGGCGGTTCCTGCCAGCTGGTAGCGCGAGAGGGCACCTACGCCACATTGCGTATGCGTTCGGGCGAGATGCGCCGCGTGCTTAGTGAGTGCCGGGCCACTTTGGGCGAAGTCGGTAACAGCGAGCACAGTTTGCGATCTCTGGGTAAGGCTGGCGCCAAGCGCTGGCGTGGTGTGCGTCCGACCGTCCGCGGTGTGGCCATGAACCCAGTCGATCACCCGCATGGCGGCGGTGAGGGTAAAACCTCCGGTGGTCGTCACCCAGTTACACCTTGGGGTGTTCCAACGAAGGGACACAAAACCCGCAAGAACAAACGCACAGACGATCTTATCGTTCGTCGTCGCGGTAAGCGCTAAGCAGCGTCACAGGAGAACGATAAGTGCCTAGATCTTTATTTAAAGGACCCTTTGTCGACACCCATCTGTTGAAGAAGGTCGAAAAAGCAGTCGAGAACAACGAGCGACGCCCCATCAAGACATGGTCGCGCCGTTCTATGGTTATGCCGGAAATGGTTGGCCTTACCATCGCCATTTATAACGGCCGCCAGCATGTCCCTGTTGTTATCAACGAAGACATGGTTGGCCACAAACTGGGCGAATTTGCGCCTACCCGAACCTATCGCGGTCACGCGGCAGACAAAAAAGCCAAGCGCTAACGCGGCGTAAGAGTAGAGGAAGACGATGCAAGTCAGTGCCATAGCTAAACGCTTACAAATTTCGCCACAGAAAGTGCGTCTGGTAGCAGACCAAGTTCGTGGCAAGCCAGTGGCTGATGCCCTGGACATCCTGAACTTCAGCACCAAGAAAGGCGCTGTTCTGGTTAAGAAAACCGTTGAGTCAGCCATTGCTAACGCTGAGCACAACGAGGGCGTTGATGTAGATGATCTGCGAATTTCAGAGATCTATGTGAATGCAGGCATGACCATGAAGCGGATTCGCCCTCGTGCAAAGGGACGGGCAGATCGAATTTTAAAGCGCAGCTGTCACATCACCGTGACGGTTTCGGATACGGAATAAGAGAACAGTATGGGTCAAAAAGTACATCCAACCGGTATTCGCCTTGGCATCGTCAAGGACCACACGTCTGTCTGGTTTGCCGACAAAAAGCATTACGCCGAATACCTGCTGAACGATTTAGAAGTTCGCCAATATCTTCGTAAAAGGTTAGCCGATGCTTCAGTCGGCCGTATCGAGATTGCTCGTCCGGCACAGACCGCCCGAGTCACGATTCATACGGCGCGCCCGGGTATCGTCATCGGTAAGAAAGGCGAAGACGTTGACAAGCTGCGTAAAGAGCTGACCAAGCGTATGGGTGTGCCAGTGCACATCAACATCGAAGAAATTCGCAAGCCAGAGTTGGACGCAGTGCTCGTGGCGCAAAACGTTGCTCAGCAGTTGGAGCGTCGGGTTCAGTTCCGTCGGGCCATGCGCCGAGTAATTCAGAATGCCATGCGGCTTGGTGCCGAAGGCATCAAAGTCCGGGTAGCCGGTCGTTTGGGCGGCGCAGAAATTGCGCGCTCAGAGGTATATCACGAGGGCCGAGTACCTCTGCATACCTTGCGTGCGGATATTGATTACGCAACATTTGAAGCAGAGACCACTTACGGGATTCTCGGCATCAAGGTTTGGATATTTAAGGGAGAGGTCATCGGGTCCAACACCCCTGAGGCAGCGTCCCAAGGGTAATAAGAGATCGGATAGCTTGGCCAGCCGTGTTAGAGCGGTGGCCAATGTGATTAGCACCAAATAGTTAAGAACGAACATGTTACAGCCGAAAAGAACGAAATTTAGAAAGATGCACAAGGGCCGCAACCGCGGTTTAGCATTGCGAGGCTCCAAGGTCAGCTTTGGCGAGTTTGGCCTCAAAGCTGTTGGTCGCGGACGTATGACCGCGCGGCAAATTGAAGCCGGTCGTCGTGCCATGACCCGTCGCATCCGACGTGGTGGAAAGATCTGGATTCGCGTCTTTCCCGATAAGCCAATTACCAGCAAGCCTCTCGAGGTACGCCAGGGTAAGGGTAAGGGTAATGTCGAGTACTGGGTTGCGCTGATTCAGCCAGGCAAGGTGCTCTACGAGATGCAGGGTGTGCCAGAAGACGTGGCCCGAGAAGCATTGAGTTTAGCCGCAGCGAAGCTGCCCTTTAAAACCGTATTTGTGAAACGGACGGCAATGTAATGAAGGTCCAAGAGATTCGAGAAAAGAGTAACGACGAGCTTAAGGCGGAGATTCTTCGCCTGCAGCGCGAGCATTTTTCACTGCGTATGCAAAGAGCCAGTGGTCAACTGGGCCAGACGCATTTGCTGAAAGAAGTGCGCCGGGACATTGCCCGCGTCAAGACCGTGATGAAGGAGACTGCAAATGTCTGATGCCCAAGAGGTTAAGGCTAAAAACCCGCGTGCTGTTTCAGGCGTAGTGGTCAGTGATCGCATGGAAAAAAGCATCACCGTCAAAGTAGAGCGTCGGGTAAAGCACCCGGTGTACGGAAAGTTCGTGCGTAAGTCCTCGAAGATTCACGCTCATGACGAAAATAACGATTGCAACGTGGGTGACACCGTCACCGTGGTGGAATGCCGCCCACTTTCCAAGACAAAGACCTGGACTCTGCAAAGCATCGACGTTCGGTCCACTGGAGTCTAAAGAACCATGATTCAGACAGAAACAATGCTGGAGATTGCTGATAACAGCGGTGCGCGAAAAGTACAGTGCATCAAAGTGCTGGGTGGCAGTCACCGTCGTTACGCTGGTATTGGCGACATTATCAAAGTGACAGTGAAGGAAGCCATTCCGCGAGGCAGAGTTCGAAAAGGCCAGGTGATGGATGCTGTTGTCGTTCGCACACGTAAGGGCGTGCGTCGACAAGACGGTTCCCTGATCAAGTTTGATCAAAATGCTGCCGTGCTGCTCAACGCTAACAAGCAGCCCATAGGAACACGTATTTTTGGCCCTGTTACACGAGAGCTGCGCTCAGAGCGGTTTATGCGCATCGTGTCATTGGCCCCAGAAGTTTTATAAGCAAACGGCGTTTCGGTGCTTAGACACTGACAGCGGTTGTTTAAACAAAGGATTCGGAAGAGAAAGTCGGCATGTTAAAGATCAAAAAAAATGACGAAGTGGTCGTGATCGCTGGTCGTGACAAAGGGCGTCGCGGCGAAGTGCTGCGAGTGTTGAAAGACGGACGCTTGATGGTTGCGGGCATCAACATGGTTAAAAAGCATAAGAGACCAAATCCTAATTCGGGCGACCAAGGCGGAATCGTGCCTCAGGAAGCGCCGATCCAGGCGTCCAACGTGGCGATTTGGAATCACGAAGAAGAAAAGGCCGACCGCGTAGGCCTGAAAAGCGAAGAAGGACGGAAAGTTCGTGTCTTCAAGTCAAACGGCAAAGAGATTGATGACTAACGATGGGTAAATTATACGAACACTACCGTACCGAGATACGGCCACAGCTGCAGAAGGATTTGGGAATTGCCAATCCAATGGCAGTGCCAAAGATTACCAAGGTGACCTTGAATATGGGTGTTGGCGAAGCCATCGCCGATCGTAAGGTCATGGAAGCAGCAGTAACGGATATGACGGCCATCGCCGGTCAGCAACCAGTGGTTTGTCTGGCGCGTAAATCCGAAGCGGGCTTCAAGATTCGGGAAGGTTATCCCATTGGCTGCAAAGTGACCTTGCGTAAGGAGCGTATGTACGACTTCCTAGAGCGTCTGGTGGACATTGCGATTCCGCGAATTAGAGATTTTCGCGGGCTGAACCCAAAGGCTTTCGATGGCCGGGGTAACTTCAGCATGGGTATTACTGAGCAAATCGTATTTGCTGAAATCGATTACGACAAAATCGACAAGATTCGGGGTATGGACATCTGCGTAACGACGTCAGCCCCAACTAACGAAGCGGCTCTTGAATTGCTTAAAGCGTTCAAGTTCCCCTTCCGCACATAGGATAAGAGGCGAAGAATGGCTAAGCGATCCATGATCGAAAGAGAAAAGAAGCGTACCCGTGCTCGTGAGAAGTACGGCGTCAAGCGAGACGCACTGCGTGCGATTATTGCCGACCGCAACGTTAGTGATGAAGAACGTTGGGACGCTCAGCTGAAACTACAGGCTCAGCCACGGGATGCCAGCCGAGCGCGTCGTCAGCGACGCTGCGGCCTAACGGGACGGCCACACGGTGTTTATAGAAAGTTCGGACTATCGCGCAACATGCTTCGTGAAGCTGCTATGCGTGGCGACGTGCCCGGACTGGTCAAGGCGAGTTGGTAGGTAAATAACATGACGATGCAAGATCCCATAGCAGACCTGTTAACCCGTATGCGCAACGCGCAGATGGCAGGTCATGTTGACGTACAAATGCCACATTCCAAGGCAAAGTGCGCAATTCTAGACGTGCTGGTAAGCGAAGGCTTTATCGAAGGGTACACGGTGACCGACGAGGTGAAAGCCACAATCACGGTGCAGTTGAAGTACCACAATGGTGGGCCGGTAATCGAAGAGATCGCTCGAGTGAGCCGTCCCGGTTTGCGCATTTATAAAGAAAGTAATGACATCCCTAAGGTACGTGGTGGACTTGGCGTTGCCATTGTCAGCACGAACCGCGGTGTGATGACAGATAAAGCTGCCCGCGCTCAAGGCATCGGCGGCGAAGTGCTCTGCACGGTATTTTAGGAGAACGCAATGTCTCGCGTAGCTAACAGTCCCGTGGCCCTGCCTTCTGGCGTAGAGGTAAAACTCAGCGGCCAAGATATATCGGTAAAAGGCGCCAAGGGTCAGATGGAATTTGCCATTCATAACTCAGTGGCACTTGTTCAAGAAGAAGGCGAGCTGAAAGTGAGCGCCAAGGATGAGGATCGCGGTGCCAAGGCCATGGCAGGCACCATGCGGGCCATCGTGCAAAACATGGTGACTGGCGTATCTGAAGGGTTCGAAAAGCGACTGGAGCTGCAGGGCGTTGGTTATCGTGCCCAAGCTCAAGGACAGAAGCTGACCATGCAACTGGGTTTTTCCCACCCCGTTGAATACAACTTGCCTGAGGGTATAAGGGCGGAAACGCCTAGCCAAACGGAAATTGTGATCACCGGTGTGGACAAGCAGCGGGTTGGACAGGTTTGTGCGGAAATTCGAAGCTTTCGTCCACCAGAGCCTTATAAAGGCAAGGGTGTTCGATATGCAGGTGAGTACGTGAAGCGCAAGGAAGCCAAGAAGAAGTAAACGCTTCAGGCCATCGCTAACGTCCGGAAAGAACAAGCGGATCAAAACAGATCAGGTTAAGAAAAGAACGATGAACGAAAAGAAAGTAAGCAGACTGAGAAGAGCGCGCCGTAGTCGCATGAAGATGCGCGAGTTGGGTGCAACACGCCTATCGGTTTGTCGTACACCTCGGCATATCTACGCCCAGGTTATCTCGCCAGACGGTGGAACTATTGTGGCTCAAGCAAGCACTTTGGATGCTGACTTGCGCTCAGGTAATACGGGTAATGTCGATACGGCAGCCAAGGTCGGTGCCCTCATTGCAGAGCGCGCAAAGGCCCAAGGCGTCACGGCAGTAGCCTTTGATCGTTCAGGATTTAAATACCATGGTCGGGTCAAGGCTCTTGCTGACGCAGCCCGTGAAGGTGGATTGGAGTTTTAAATGGCTTATTCGGAAGAGATTCGAGAAGAAGGACTGGTCGAAAAACTGGTCCAAGTGAACCGCGTTGCCAAGGTGGTAAAGGGTGGCCGTATTTTTGGTTTCACTGCGTTAACGGTTGTTGGCGACGGGAACGGTCGGGTGGGCTTTGGTCGCGGTAAGGCGCGAGAGGTGCCTACGGCAATTCAAAAAGCCATGGAATCAGCTCGCCGCAACATGGTGGACATCGATTTAAATGGTGACACGGTGTGGTATGCCACCACGGCTCGGCATTCGGCTTCAAAGGTTTATATGCAGCCGGCTTCAGAAGGTACCGGCGTTATTGCCGGTGGTGCCATGCGGGCGGTTTTAGAAGCCGCAGGCGTACAAAACGTGTTGGCCAAGTGCTACGGCTCCACCAATCCTGTGAACGTCGTGCAAGCGACGTTTAAAGCACTGGTTGGCACCAAGTCGCCAACTCGGGTAGCCGAGAAGCGTGGCAAGGACGTTGATTCCATCGTCGCCTAGCCATAGGCAGGGACGCTGAAGATTATTTTTAAGGCCCTCTGCATGGCAGAGGCATCAAGGAAAGCCAGATGAGTGACAAGACAGTAACTGTGACCCTGACAAAGAGCCCAATCGGCCGCCTGAAGAATCATAAGGCCTGTGTTGCTGGTCTTGGTCTGCGCCGTATTGGACACACCGTCACGTTAGAAGACACCCCCTCGGTTCGGGGCATGATCAATCGCGTCTATTACATGGTGCGAGTTGAGGGAGAAGGTTAATGCAACTGAATGATCTGCACCCGGCAGCGGGAAGTAAGAAAGCGAAGCGCCGAGTTGGGCGTGGCCAGAGCTCGGGTTTTGGTAAAACCGCAGGGCGCGGGCAGAAGGGGCAAAAGGCTCGTTCCGGTGGCGGAGTGCGGCCCGGATTCGAAGGCGGGCAGCTGCCTTTGCAAATGCGAATCCCCAAGTTTGGTTTCCGATCTCGCATCGGTATGGGGACTGCAGAGGTCCGACTGAGTGAGTTGAACAAGGTCGAAGGTGACCTAGTTAGCCTTGAAACACTGAAAGCCGCCAATGTGGTCCGCAAAGACAAGAAGCGAGCCCGCATCATGTTGTCTGGTGAAGTCGGGAAAGCGTTGAAGGTGGAAGATGCTAACGTTGCAGTTACCAAGGGCGCCCGTGGAGCGATTGAAGCCGCAGGCGGTCAAGTAGTAGACGTGCCAGTGCCACCGAAGGGTCGGCTGGTAAAGAAAGAAAAGGCGGCGGAATAAGGTTCGGCTAGAGCCGAGCGCAGCTGCTAGTCACTACCAACGAAGTTAATTACGAGTAAGTAAACAGAACACCATGTCACGTAACCAAGAAGACATCGCCAATCAGTTGGCAGGAAACCAGGCTGGAGTCGCTGAACTCCGCAGCCGGCTTCTGTTCGTCTTGTTTGCGCTGCTGGTTTACCGAATTGGCACTCATATACCTGTTCCCGGCATTGATCCCGGTCAGCTACAGGCGCTGTTCAATCAGAATCAGGGCGGCATCCTAGAGCTGTTTAACATGTTCTCAGGCGGCGCTTGGGAACGTATGAGTATTTTAGCCCTCGGTGTTATTCCCTACATTACTGCCAGCATTATCATGAACCTGTTGACCATGATGTGGCCTCAGTTCCAACAATGGCGGAAAGAGGGCGAGAGCGGTCGTCGCAAGATTACCAAGGCAACTCGCTATTTGACCCTAGGTATTGCCTTTATTCAGGGCACTTCGCTTGCGGTTACCCTTGGCAATCAAGGGCTGGCATTTGATCCCGGCCCCAGCTTTTTGTTTGTTGCAGGACTGACCTTGGTAACCGGCTCTATCTTTATGATGTGGCTTGGTGAGCAAATTACCGAACGTGGTGTGGGTAATGGTATTTCATTGCTGATTTTCTCCGGCATTGTTTCGGGCTTCCCGGCAGCTATTGGCCAGATGTTCGAAGCAGCCCGTCTGGGGAACATCAACATCATCGCATTGCTGGCGATGGCGGCGTTGGCAGTGGGTGTGGTTTGGTTTGTTGTACGTGTAGAGCGTGGTCAGCGACGGATCACCGTGAACTACGCCAAGCGTCAACAAGGGCGGCGTATGGTTCAGGCACAAAGTAGCCACTTACCATTGAAGATTAATATGGCGGGCGTTATTCCAGCTATTTTCGCATCAAGCTTATTGTTGGCGCCGGCTTCTATGGCCAGCTGGTTCGGATCCAATCCTGGCATGGGCGTTCTACAGCAGGTGGCCTTAGTTTTATCCCCCGGTCAGCCTCTGTACATCATGATGTTTGCGGCGGGGATCATCTTTTTCAGTTTCTTCTACACTGCAATTATGTTCGATCCCAAGGATGTGGCCGATAACTTAAAGCGTCAAGGTGCCTACGTCCCTGGGATTCGTCCCGGAGCCCAAACCTCCAAATATATAGACGATGTGATAACGCGCCTCACCGTATTTGGTGCTGCCTATGTGACCTTAGTCTGTTTGTTGCCGGAATTTATGGTGGTCTTTTTTGACACCTCGTTCCAGTTAGGCGGGACAGCGGTACTGATTGTTGTAGTAGTGGCCATGGACTTTATGGCGCAGGTGCAATCGCATTTGATGAGCAGTCAATACGCGAAGCTCATGGAGAAATCCAAGCTACAAAACTATGGGAAGCGGCGTTAATCGCCAGTACAGGTTAGGACTATGAAAGTTAGAGCATCAGTAAAGAAAATTTGTCGGAACTGCAAAATCGTCAAGCGCCACGGCGTGGTGCGGGTGATTTGTAGTGCTGAACCTCGTCATAAGCAGCGTCAAGGTTAGTTGGCGATTATGACTTCAAGTGTAAGACGGAGCGAATAGATGGCACGTATTGCCGGAATAAACATCCCGGATAATAAGCATGCGCGGGTATCGTTGACCTATATTTTTGGTATTGGGTCAACCACTGCAGACAAAATCTGTGATGCCGCGGGTGTTAAACCCGATGAAAAAATTGGCGAGCTTGATGAAGCCAGCTTGGACGCGATTCGTAACGAAGTCGCGAAATGCACTGTAGAAGGCGACCTGCGCCGAGAGAACTCAATGAACATCAAGCGATTGATGGACTTGGGTTGTTATCGCGGCATGCGTCATCGTCGACACCTGCCGGTGCATGGTCAGCGTACAAGAACTAATGCGCGTACCCGTAAAGGGCCGCGTCGACCCATCCGCAAGTAGCATTTTTGCAACAGCCCGGGCGTAGATGCCTGGGTGAATGAAGCAGGATAAGTAGATATGGCAGAAAAGAAGAAAGCGAAACGCGTGGTAGTAGATGGGCTGGCCCACATCCATGCGTCTTTTAACAACACGATCATTACGATCACGGATCGGCAAGGCAATGCGCTGAGCTGGGCGACCTCTGGTGGGTCAGGCTTTCGTGGTTCACGTAAAAGCACACCTTTCGCCGCTCAGGTAGCAGCAGAACGTGCCAGCAACGTGGCTGTTGAATTTGGCATGAAGAGTGTTGACGTATTTGTGAAGGGTCCAGGACCGGGCCGAGAATCAGCCGTGCGCGCGATCAATGCTGCCGGTTTGAAAATCAACAGCATCGCTGACGTTACCCCCATTCCTCACAATGGTTGTCGTCCGCCAAAGCGCCGCCGCGTATAACGCTCGGCCACTGGCAAAAAGAATACATACGGAGAAACAGGTATGGCCCGTTATTTAGGACCAAAACTCAAACTTAGCCGCCGAGAAGGCACCGATCTTTTCTTGAAGAGCGGCGTACGCCCCATCGACTCCAAGTGCAAGATCGACAATGCACCGGGACAGCACGGCATCCGTCGAGGCCGCCTGTCAGATTATGCGGTTCAGTTGCGCGAAAAGCAGAAGGTTCGTCGTATCTACGGCGTACTGGAGAAGCAATTCCGTAATTACTACAAGACTGCGGATCGGAAGAAGGGTGCTACCGGCGAGAATTTGTTGAAACTGCTCGAGTGCCGTTTAGACAACGTTGTGTATCGCATGGGCTTTGGGTCAACCCGGGCCGAAAGCCGTCAGCTTGTTTCTCATAAGTCGATTACCGTAAACGGCGGTATCGTCAATATCGCTTCCTATCAAGTGAAGCCAGAGGACATTGTAGCGGTCACGGAAAAGTCACGGGCTCAGCTGCGTATTCAGGCGGCACTGCAGCTTGCGTCTCAGCGTGGTCAGGTTGATTGGGTAGACGTTAGCACGGAGAAAATGGAAGGCACGTTCAAACGTCTTCCTGACCGCGAAGAGCTACCAGCTGAAATCAACGAGAACCTCATTGTAGAGCTTTACTCTAAGTAATTTTCATTTCGCCGATCATGGCGCTTGTGGGAGACAATTTATGTCACAGCTGGTTAACGATTTTCTGACACCGCAACAAATTGAAGTTCAATCAGATAGCCCGTTTCGCGCAAAGGTAACTCTTGAGCCCTTAGAGCGCGGATTCGGACACACCTTGGGCAATACCCTACGTAGGATTTTGTTGTCCTCTATGCCTGGCTGCGCGATCACCGAAGTTCAAATTGACGGTGTGTTGCACGAATACAGCACCATGGAAGGCGTTCAGGAAGACGTCATCGATATTCTGCTGAACCTCAAAGACATTAGCATTGTGATGCACAATCAGGACGAGGGCGTCATCACCCTGAGCAAGGACGGCGCTGGCGCTGTGGTTGCCGGTGACTTTCGGCTTACCGAAGATATCGAAATCGCTAACCCCGACCATGTGGTATGCAACCTGAACGATAAGGGTTCAATTCGCATTGAAGCCCGAGTTACCCGGGGCCGAGGCTATGTGCCCGTTGATTCCCAGGCAGAAGCTGAGGACGAAACACGGTCTATCGGCACGCTTCGGTTGGATGCGTCATACAGCCCCATGCGCCGCGTGTCCTACAGTGTTGAAAGCACTCGTGTTGAACAGCGTACGGACCTAGACAAGTTGATTCTAGATCTCGAGACCAATGGCACCATCGACCCAGAAGAGTCAATCCGTCGAGCAGCGACCATCTTGCAGCACCAGCTGGCGGTATTTGTTGATCTGGACAACGAAAAAGAGCAGGTAGTAGAAGAGAAGGAAGACGAAGTCGATCCAATCTTAATCCGCCCTGTTGATGATCTTGAGTTGACCGTCCGCTCAGCGAACTGTCTGAAGGCCGAGAACATTTACTACATCGGTGACCTGATCCAGCGCACCGAAGTAGAGCTGCTTAAAACGCCTAACTTGGGCAAGAAATCTTTGACGGAAATCAAAGACGTTCTAGCTTCTCGAGGGCTGGCTTTAGGCATGCGCATTGAGAATTGGCCGCCCGCTAATTTGCACGGCGGACGGCTGTAGCCACCCTAGGTAGCGCCAGGGCGATAAAAGAACAGGAATATTGCGTTGTGAAACGCAAACACTAGTGACAGGAACGAATCATGCGTCATCGAAAGAGCGGCAGACAGCTCAATAGAAACAGTTCACATCGTAAAGCGATGTTCAGCAACATGGCTGCCTCTTTGATAGAGAGCGAAGTTATTAAAACGACGCTGCCGAAGGCGAAAGAGCTACGGCGTGTTGTAGAGCCGCTGATTACTCTAGCCAAGGAAGACTCGGTAGCAAACCGGCGACTGGCGTTTGCCCGTACCCGCAGTAAGGCTGCCGTTGGTAAGCTGTTCTCTGAATTCGGTCCTCGCTATCAGGATCGCCCCGGTGGTTATACCCGTATCCTTAAGTGTGGCTTCCGCACGGGTGATGCGGCGCCAATGGCCTATATTGAACTGGTAGACCGTCCGATGGTTAGCGAAGAGCTGGAAGAAGATTTTGCCAGCGCCCAAGCGCTGCCAACGGAAGAGGCAGTAGAAACAGCGCCAGCCAGCGAGGATACCGCTGCAGCTGAAGAAACTGTTGAAGCCAGTGCAGACTCAGCTTCGGAAGAACAGGCAGATGATTCTGCTGAGAAAAAAGAAGACGAGAAAAAAGACGGCTAACGCACTATGAATACAAGCTTTCACCCAACGCCTCGTACGCTCATGGGCCCCGGCCCCTCCGACGTTCACCCTCGAGTACTTGGCGCTATGGGGAAAGCTACCATTGGCCATCTGGACCCTGAGTTCGTTGGCTTGATGGAAGACATCAAAGATTTGATGCGCTACACCTTTCGGACGTCCAATGCCCTAACGCTTCCTTTGTCGGCCCCAGGTTCGGCAGCCATGGAAGCGTCATTTGCTAATCTCCTAGAGCCCGGCGATAAAGCCATCGTCTGCATTAACGGCGTGTTTGGTATGCGCATGGCCGAGAACGTTCGCCGCATGGGCGGCAACTTGGTCACCGTGGAAGATGAATGGGGCACCCAAGTAGACCCTGAAAAACTAAAGGCTGCGCTGCAAGAAAATCCAGACGCAAAAATAGTAGCCTTTGTTCACGCTGAGACTTCTACCGGCGTCTGCTCCGACGTGAAAACTCTTTGTGCGCTCGCTAAAGGGCACGGGTGCCTGACCATTGTGGATTCGGTGACCGGCCTTGCTGGCGTGCCGTTAGAAGTAGATGAGTGGCAGATCGATGTGGCTTACTCCGGCACCCAAAAGTGTTTGTCTGCACCTCCAGGCATTAGTTTGATCACGTTTAGCGACGCGGCTGCGGACCGGGTTAAGTCTCGCAATACCTCGGTGCAAAGCTGGTTCTTGGATCTGTCCTTGTTAATGGCTTATTGGGAAGGCGAAGGCGGTGGGCGTACCTATCACCACACAGCGCCAGTGAACGCCATGTATGGTCTACACGAAGCATTGCTAATGGTAAAAGAACAAGGTCTAGAGGAATCTTGGGCTAAGCATCGAACCATGCACACTTCCCTACATGAAAGCCTCACCGGACTTGGCTTAGAGTTCGTGGTTGATGCATCGTACCGGCTTCCTCAGCTGAATCTGGTAAAAGCACCAGAAGGCGTAGACGAGGCCGCCGTGCGCAAGCAGCTGCTCCAAGACTTTAACTTAGAGATTGGAGCGGGCCTGGGCGCATTTGCCGGCAAGGTGTGGCGCATTGGCCTGATGGGCTATTCGGCCCGGCAGGAAAACGTGCAGTTATGTACCAGTGCATTGCGAGCGTGTTTGCCCTAACGCAGGCCTCGGTGCCCGGCACCGACAAACGGCGCACAAACGATCGGCTCCTCCCTCCGTATCAATCCCGGAGGACCACTAAGACAAAACGTCTTTTAAAAATCGGCCTGTGTGCGACTTCTTGATCTTGGCCACCTGTTCTGGCGTCCCCGTTGCGATGATTTCGCCGCCGCCGGAACCACCTTCCGGTCCCAAATCAACGATCCAATCCGCAGTCTTAACCACGTCAAGATTGTGCTCGATCACAACGATGGTGTTGCCATCGTTTCTAAGCCGGTGAAGTACCTCCAACAACTGGGCAATGTCGTGGAAATGCAGACCCGTGGTGGGCTCGTCCAGAATGTATAAGGTGCTGCCGGTATCTCGCTTTGACAGTTCCCGAGACAGCTTGATGCGCTGGGCTTCTCCCCCAGACAGGGTGGTCGCCGATTGGCCCAGCCGAATGTAAGACAAACCAACGTCCTTAAGCGTTTCCAGCTTACGGGCCAACATAGGCACTGGGGCGAAGAACTCGGCGGCATCTTCCACCGTCATTTCCAGCACCTCGTTAATGTTCTTGCCCTTGTAGCGAATGTCCAAGGTCTCTCGGTTGTAGCGTTTTCCGGTACAGGTGTCGCAAGGCACATAGATGTCCGGCAAAAAGTGCATCTCTACCTTGATGAGGCCGTCACCCTGACAGGCCTCACAGCGACCGCCTTTGACGTTGAAGCTGAAACGGCCCGGTTTGTAGCCCCGGGCACGGGCCTCGGGTACCTGAGCAAAAAGTTCGCGAATAGGGGTAAATAAACCTGTGTAGGTAGCCGGATTAGACCGTGGAGTTCGGCCGATAGGGCTCTGGTCAATGTCTACCACCTTGTCTAAATGCTGCAATCCGTCAACGGCTTCGTAGGGACGCGGCTTTAAAGTGGTCGCTTTGTTCAGCGCAGTGGCGGCTATGGGATACAAGGTGTGGTTGATCAGAGTGGACTTACCAGAGCCTGAAACGCCGGTAATGCAGGTCAGTAGCCCACAAGGAATGCTCAGGCTCACGTTGTTCAGGTTGTTACCGCTGGCACCGGTAAGGTTCAGCATTTTTTCGGCGTTCGGTTCAAACCGTTTGGTTGGCACCGCAATCTGCCGAGCGCCGCTTAGGTATTGACCGGTGATCGACTTCTTGTTTTTCAAAATATCGTCGTAGCTGCCTGCCGCCACAACGGAACCGCCATGCACTCCAGCGCCTGGGCCAATATCAATGAGGTAGTCGGCTTTTCGCATAGCCTCCTCATCATGCTCTACCACCAGAACTGTATTGCCTAGGTCGCGCAGATGCTCGAGGGTTTTAAGCAGCCGCTCGTTGTCACGCTGATGCAGCCCTATGGAGGGTTCATCCAGAATGTACATAACACCCACCAGTCCAGCGCCAATTTGGCTCGCTAATCGAATGCGCTGGGCTTCGCCACCAGACAGGGTCTCAGCGCTACGGTCTAGGGTGAGATAGTTCAGCCCAACATCCACTAGAAATTGCAGTCGTGCCTGAATCTCCTTGAGGATTTTGTCCGCAATGGTGGCTTTCTGGCCCTTGAGTTTTAAGCCTTGAAAGTGCTCCAGGGTTTGGGCCACAGATTGGGAAGTAATAGCAGGCAGGTTGGAAGCGCCAACGAACACATGCCGAGACTCCTCCCGCAACCGCGTACCGGAGCAGCTTGGGCAATGGGTTACCCGCATAAACTTCTGCAGATTCTCGCGCACCATGGAGGATTCTGTTTCACGAAAGCGTCGGGCCATGTTGGGTAGCACGCCCTCAAATCGGTGCGTCCGCTTGATGACGTCGCCTCGATCGTTGACGTAACTAAAATCGATTCGCTGACGGCCACTGCCGTTGAGAATGACATCCCGGTGTTTTTTGCTGATCTTGTGAAAGGGAACTTCCACATCGAAGTCGTAGTGCTCGGCTATGGAGTTGAGCATATGAAAGTAATATACATTACGGCGATCCCAGCCCCGGATAGCGCCTTCCGCTAACGTAAGCTCCTCATCCGCCACCACCAGCTCCGGATCGAAAAACTGGGTAACGCCTAAGCCGTCACAACCCACGCACGCGCCCGCTGGGTTGTTAAACGAAAACATCCTAGGTTCCAGCTCGGCAATGGAGTATCCGCAGGTAGGACAGGCAAAACGCGCGCTAAAAATGCTCGGTGGTAATTCGGCGTCATCCATATCAATGACGTGGGCGACCCCATCAGAAAGATTAAGGGCGGTCTCAAAGCTCTCGGCTAACCTTTGCTTGATATCGTCCTTCACTCGAACCCGATCAACGACGGCCTCAATTGAGTGTTTTTTGTTTTTGTCCAAAGCCGGCGCGTCGTCTAGGTCGACGATCAGGCCATTGATGCGAGCACGCACGAAGCCATTACCGATCAACTCTTGAAAAACGTGCAGATGCTCTCCCTTGCGCTCGCTGATCACTGGTGCAAGCACCATGATCCGTTGATCTGCCATGTTCTCAACCACTTGATCCACCATCTGGCTCACGGTTTGAGCGTCCAGGGGCTGGTCGTGGGTGGGACAGCGAGGTTCACCGACCCGGGCGTACAGCAGCCGCAAGTAGTCATAAATCTCGGTGATGGTGCCAACCGTTGAGCGTGGGTTATGGGAGGTAGATTTTTGCTCAATAGAAATCGCGGGAGACAGGCCCTCGATTAGATCCACATCTGGCTTCTCCATCATGGAGAGAAACTGCCGAGCGTAGGCGGAAAGCGATTCTACGTAGCGCCTTTGTCCTTCAGCGTAGAGCGTGTCGAAGGCCAGAGACGATTTTCCAGAGCCAGAAAGGCCGGTGATAATCACCAGCTTGTCACGAGGAATATTGAGATCAATGTCTTTGAGATTGTGGGTGCGGGCACCGCGTACGGCAATGGTATCCAAGGTCTTGGGTACTCGTGGCTAGAAGGCAGGCAAGATAGCGTGATCCACGATATGCGGCAAGCAACGGGGAGGCCATGGGCAACCGATGTACCCTTACTGGTGCGCAAGATTTGCGTTTTGCTGTCGCCACATTTGGGAGCTCGCAGGGGCTTACAGCCAGCCATGCACTTTTCTGATTGGGTGACTGCCGGCTTTGATCTACACTGGGCGCCGAAAACTACTGTTCGGAGAATAGAATGGCGAGAGGCATCAACAAAGTCATGCTTATTGGCAACCTGGGTCGCGACCCAGAAACCCGATACGCACAAAATGGTAGCGCAGTGACTCGCTTCAGTGTGGCCACTTCTGAGAGTTGGAAAGACCGCACCAGTGGTGAGCAACAAGAGCGTACCGAGTGGCACAACGTGGTGTGCTTTGCCCGGTTGGCAGAAATTGCGGGTGAGTACCTTCGTAAAGGCTCAAAGGTCTATATTGAAGGCAGCTTGCGTACCTCAAGTTGGGAAGCGAACGGCGAAAAGAAATACCGCACTGAGATCAATGCCCGAGAGCTGCAAATGCTCGACAGTCGCGGCAGCATGGGTGACGGCGGCTACGGAGGCGGGGCGCCTAGCGGTGGTATGGGCGGTGCTCAAGGGCCAAACGATGGCTTTGGCAGCGCGCCAAGCGGTTTTGACAGCCCGCAAACAGCAGGCCCTGCTGGCGGTGGCAGTAACCTGTCCGACGATGATTTCGAGGACGATATTCCGTTTTAGTCAGGCAGTCTCAACGCCATGAAAGAACCGTGTCGGTTGGGTTTCAAATGCCGACAAAGGCCAGAAGGCAGGCGCCCAGCGCCAACCGGTAGAGGACGTAAGGGGTCATACCGTAGCGATCCAGTAGCCGAATAAAGAAGTGTATGCTGGCGTAGGCGGCCCCGAACGCGATGGCCGCGCCAGCCAACAGGGGCCAAACCTCCATTGAGCCTTGGCTGCCCGCCAAATCCATTGTGAGCAGCAGTTGTGCCCCGGCGATGGTAGGGATCGAGAGCAGGAACGAAAAGCGAGCCGAGTTTACCCGACTAAGACCCAAGAGCAGGGCGACGGTAATCGTTATACCAGAGCGCGATGTGCCCGGTATCAGTGCTAACGTTTGAGCAATGCCAATCCACGCCGCATCCGACCACCGAATGCTAGCACGCTGGCCGGGTTTTCGATCCGCGTACCATAGGATCAAGGCAAATAGCATGGTCGTCGTGGCGATAATGGGTACGGTTCTTAAGTGGGCTTCAACAAAGTCCTTAGAGGCCAAGCCCACCAGCACGATAGGGAAGGTTGCCAAAGCCAATTTCAGCAGCAGATCAAGGTCTGTGTCCATGGCTTGCCCAGTGGTGAAAAGGCCTGACCAACCCTTCGTCCGAATGAACATTGGTGCTCGGCCAGCGGCGGACAACAGGTTAAGTAGATCGGTGCGGAAATACGCTAAAACTGCGATCAATGTGCCAAAGTGTACGGCAACGTCGAAGGCTAATCCCTGATCCGGCCACTGGGTAAGCTGGGCAGGCAGGACTAAGTGGGCTGAACTGGAAACTGGCAGGAACTCGGTTAAGCCTTGGATAAGACTCAATAAAATGATTTGTATCCAATCCATCAGAAATCCTGTCAGCATGGAAGACCGGGCCTTTCGGCCGGCCAGCATCATAGCATTAGCGAGAGTCAGATGACCGACGAAATACAGGCTACGAGCGCCCAAGGCGAAAACGAACAGACGCAAACAATCCCGCTGTTTCCGTTGCGAACAGTGCTGTTTCCCGGTGGTACATTGCCATTGAGGATCTTCGAGCCGAGGTACGTAGACATGATCCGCTGGTGTATGAGGGAGTCCTCAGGTTTTGGTGTGGTGTTACTCAAGGAAGGATCCGATGTGCTGGATGCATCCACTCCGGCAGACACGCCCAACATTTTTTCCGTCGGTACCGAAGCGCAGATTATCGACTTCGATCAAGCCGATAACGGTCTTCTGGGCATCGTTGCCCGTGGGGGCGAAAAGTTTAGAGTTCTAGACTGCGGCACTGAATCCGACGGTTTGTTGCGAGGGCAGGTTCAGAGGTTGGCGGAGCCCGCTGGGCCGATAGCCGAAGATTATCAACCGCTGCTAGATGTGCTCAAGGATCTGCTGGCGCACCCGCTCATTCAGGAGTTAAACCCCCAGACCGATATGAGCGAAGACCGCTCGGTTAGCCATCGACTGGCAGATTTATTGCCCATCGCGCCGGAACTGAAACAGGCTTTCTTAGAAATGGAAGACCCCCAACAGCGCTTGGCCCAGCTAGACCTGGTGGTTAAGCAACTGGCCAGCTAGCGCGTTAAGTTGTTGGCGCCCCAAGCGTTTTTTTCTAAGGGAATGTTGGGAGCGGCCCCGGAATATCCCTATACTATCGCCATGACTAATATTACTTCCTATATCGCCGAGGTGGGACGCAGTGCCAGAGCCGCGTCTCGCGTAATCGGCAGTGCCAGCTCAGCCAGCAAGTCCGAAGCGTTGAAGCAAATAGCCCGTGCCGTGGATGCAGCCCGTGACACCATTAAGGTCGAAAATGCCAAAGATATGGCTGCTGCTGAGAGCAATGGCATAGACCAACCATTAATTGACCGGCTCATGCTTGACGATAAAGGCATCGACCAAATGATCGAGGGTATCTTGCAGGTGGAATCCTTGAAGGATCCCGTTGGCGAGATGAGTGACTTCAGCTACCGCCCGACGGGGATTCAAATCGGCAAAATGCGGGTGCCACTCGGAGTCATCGCCATGATCTACGAGTCCCGTCCCAATGTGACGGTGGATGCCGCCAGTCTTTCACTGAAATCTGGCAACGCCTGTATTCTGCGAGGCGGCTCCGAAGCCTTTCACTCCAACCAGGCCATTGCGGCCTGCGTGGTCCAAGGCATAGAAGCCGCTGGTCTGCCAGGAACCATTGTGCAGCTACTTAATACCACCGACCGCGCGGCGGTTGGTGAGCTGTTAAAGCAAGATGAGTTTATTGACGTGATCGTGCCTCGCGGCGGTAAGGGTCTTATCGAGCGCATCAGCGCGGAGTCGCGGATCCCGGTGATCAAGCACTTGGACGGCATTTGTCACGTATACATCGATGATGAAGCTGAACCCGACATGGCAGTCGCCATCGCATTTAACTCCAAGGCAGAAAAACTTGCGGTTTGTAATGCACTCGAAACGCTGTTGATCCACCGAGATATAGCCCAAATCGTGCTGCCTCAACTGGCGGCTAAATACCAAGAGGCTGGCATAGAGTTACGGGGTTGCGCGCGTGCCCAAGAACTGGTGCCAATGACGGCGGCCAGTGAAGCGGATTGGGGTGAAGAGTACTTGGGTCCTATATTGGCCGTTCGTATCGTGGACGGGCTGGATCAAGGCATTGAGCACATCAATCAGTACGGCTCCCAGCACACCGACGTCATTGTGACTGAGAATTACACGAAATCCCGGGCCTTTATCGCCCAAGTGGATTCTGCATCGGTGATGGTGAACGCCTCGACGCAGTTTGCAGACGGTTTTGAGTACGGTTTGGGCGCAGAGGTTGGTATTTCGACGGACAAAATCCACGCGCGAGGGCCTGTGGGACTCGAGGGTTTAACGTCTCAGAAGTACGTGGTTTTCGGTTCCGGTGAAATCCGTCATCGGTAAGAAAATCAGCTGGGCCGCGTTACAAGTCGCAATTGGCACTGGCCACTGTCGGGTGCTTATGCCGTTGGTCGACAGTGAGTTATTTAGAGGCGGTTGCGTATGAGGCTTGGCCTCTACGGCGGCACTTTTGACCCGGTGCATCAGGGTCACATCCACGCCGCGCTTTCGTCTTACCAATACCTGTCGTTAAGCGAAGTGCGTATGATCCTAGCCGCAAGGCCCGATCACAGAGATCAGCCGGATACGCCAAATGTCCATCGCTGGGAAATGTTGAAGCTGGCTTGTGCGGACCACCCGGAGCTAGAGGCTGATGCCACCGAGGTAGAGCGCCCGGGAAAGTCCTACGCCATAGACACCTTAAGCAGTTTTCGTCGGCGCTATCCCCAAGCTCAACTGTGTTGGATCCTTGGCATGGATTCTTACGCCACATTGCCCAGTTGGCATTGTTGGCGCGATCTTCTGACGTTTGGGCATCTTGCGGTGTTAGAAAGGCCCGGTCACACAGTTTCTGTGGAGCCGGCATTAGAGGAATTCGAACGCGCTCACCGAGCGCAGTCTCTGGGGGAAGGGCTCGCAGGGCGCATCGTATTTGTGCCAACTTCCATGCTGACAGTGTCAGCCTCGCAGATACGGTGTCAGCGCAAAGCTGGCGCAGCCCCAGAGCATTTGTTAGATCACAAAGTGTGGTCCTATATAAACCAGCATCAGCTTTACGTTGGTCAGGAGGAATGACTTGAAAACGAGCGAACTACGAGATCACATCGTCGCAGCGCTGGAAGATATGAAGGGCGTCAACATTGTGACGTTGGACGTTGCAGCGTTAACGCCAATGACCGACTACATGGTGATGGTCACGGGAACATCCAACCGACATGTTAAGGCGCTGGTAGATACTGCCAATGAATCGGCCAAGGCCATTGGTGTCCAGCCTCTGGGCATTGAGGGACGCGAGAGTTACGACTGGGTTTTGGTAGACCTCGCCGATGTGATCGTCCATGTGATGAATGAGGAAGCCAGAGGTTTTTACGAACTGGAGCGACTCTGGTCCGACCTTGATAGCGGCGACGAAGAGGCTGAGGGAGCAGAGATGCTCGACTCTCAGGTCGGCGTCGGCTCAGAAGTTGACGGCTAACGGCTAGACCTCGAAGCGCCAATGAAGCTGCGTATTATCTCTGTTGGAACCAAGTGTCCGGGGTGGGTGCGACAAGGTTTTGACGAGTACGCTAAACGAATGCCCAGAGAAATGCCGCTGAGTTTGCTGGAAATTCCAGCGCCTCGACACCATCAGGACAGCAACAAGGTCGACGAGGTTGAAGGGAAGAAGATTGCGGAAAAAATAGGCCCCAGCGACTGGGTGGTGGCACTAGACGAGCAGGGAAAGTCCTTTGACAGTAAAGCCTTGGCTCAGGCGTTGGACGGGTGGCGTGACCTTGGAAAAGATGTGGTGTTCTTGATTGGCGGTGCCAATGGACTCAGTGATGCGTTATTGGATCGAGCCAATCAGCGTATTTCGTTGTCCGCTCTAACCTTCCCACATTATCTTGTTCGTGTGCTTATAGCCGAAGCCCTTTACCGAGCCCACAGTATTTGTATCGGCCATCCTTATCACCGGGATTGATCTCCACGAAAACTCCATATTGTTATCAAAATCATGGGTTTAACATCATGCTCGTCGCTAAGTGTTGATAGCCATAACAAACAGGACAGGCTTTGGCAGTTGAACTAGAAATCAAGGATCAGAACCGAGAAGTAGAGTTGTTCGTTGGACGGGCGACCACACTCTTTGTCTTGGTTGTTTTGCTGCTTGGGGTGCTCATGCTGCGTTTTCTAGACCTGCAGTTCTGGGAGCATGACACTTACAAAAGCCGCTCCGACAAAAATCGGATACAGGTACAAACCCTGGCTCCTGCTCGGGGCATGATATTCGACCGCGACGGCAAGCTGTTGGCAGACAACCAAAATGCTGCGTCATTGGCCCTAGTGGCCGACCGGCTCGCCGATGTCGACGGCACATTGACTCTCCTCGTCAAGCTGTTGGAGCTGTCGTCTGATCAGAAGGCGGTGTTGCACAAACGCTTACAGAGCAATCGCCGTCCTGATGCTCCGCTGATCGTTGTAGAGTCTCTTACAGAGGCCCAAGTTGCACGGTTGGCGGTGAATCGACATCAGCTATCTGGCGTAGAGGTGATTAACCGATTGGTGCGTTTCTATCCCTACGGCGAGGTGGCAGCGCATGCGGTGGGGTCAGTGAGGCGAATGACCGTTGATGACATGCTTGCTGTCGATCCGGTGCAATACAGCGCTACAACTTTTATTGGCAAACGTGGTGTCGAGGCGTTTTATGAGGGGCGGTTGCACGGTGAGGTGGGCTATCAAAAAGTGGAGAGCGATGCCCATGGCCGGGTCAGGCGCACCCTAGATGTGCAAAGCCCCAGTCCCGGGAAAGACTTGCGCCTGCATTTGGATATTGAGTTGCAAAAGGCCAGTGCCGCAGCCCTTGGTGAACGCCGCGGTGCTATCGTGGCAATCGACCCGCGCAGTGGCGGCGTCCTTGCTCTGGTAAGCCAACCGGCTTATGACCCGAATGTCTTTGTTTCAGGCATGACAGCCAGTGACTTTTCTGACCTGAGTACGTCTGCCTATGTGCCTCTTTTTAATCGGGCTGTTAACGGGCAATACGCGCCGGGGTCGACCTTCAAACCCATTGTTGGGTTGGCTGGGATTGGTGCAGGTGTGACGACTTGGGACCAAGCTATCGAGGACCGTGGTGCCTTTCAGCTTTCGGGGCAGGAGCGAGTTTATCGAGACTGGTCCTGGACTAAGGACGACTCTGGCGGCCAAGGCATGGTGGATTTACGCCGAGCCATTTATCGCTCTTCCAACGTATATTTCTATGATCTTGCCAGTCGAATGGCGATCGAAGACCTGGTTGGTTTCGCCGCCGAATTTGGCCTTGGAAGAAATCTTGTAGCGGACATCCCCTCGGCGAGTGTCGGTTTGCTGCCGGATCCAGCCTGGAAGCAAGGCTTTAAAGATCTACCTTGGTATCCCGGAGATTCCGTCAATATGGGCATTGGCCAAGGTGATTTGCTGGTGACGCCCATGCAGATGGCGCTGGTGGCCTCGGTAATCGCGAATCGTGGCGGCTTGAAGCCCCCCCGCATGGTTGCGGACGCTGGTGAAGGAAAGGACGAGGGTACCAATCAGGTCACGGCCCAAACCGCTCGCCAAATTGGAGCCGAAGTCCTTGGTTCCGACGACTGGGAAAAAATGGTGCGATCCATGGAGGATGTGGTGCATCGCGGTAACCAAGGCTTTCGAGGCAACGGTACGGCATGGGCCTATATTGGCCGCGACATTGACTATCGCATGGCGGGCAAGTCAGGCACCGCTCAGGTAGTAGAAATTCGTCAGGGTGAAGAGTACGAAGAAGAAGAGCTTTCCGAATTTGATCGGAAGCATGCGTGGTTTATTGCTTTCGCGCCCGCGGACAAACCAACAATCGCGTTGGCCGTGCTGGTGGAAAACGGCGGCGGGGGAAGCTCGGTTGCAGCCCCGGTGGCCCGAGCGGTTGTCGATGCCCACATGCGTCTGCAGCGTGATCGGGAAGCCTCTTCGCAAAGCCTAGAGGTGGCGCGCCGATGATATCCTCTGTCCAGAGTGTGGGTGGTGTTGTCGGTCATGTTTGCTACCAACGGGCGTTATCGAAACGGCGTGTCGAAGATGGAGCAAGGAGCGTTAAGTCGTGAGTACTACAGATTTTCAGCGCACCTTGTCACCCTACGACTCAGCTGCATCCGGGGTTCGGCGATGGTATTTTCGGCTGCATATCGACCCCTTGCTGGTGATCCTACTAACCGTGGTCGTGATCTACGGTTCTGTGGTGCTGCGTAGTGCCGTAGACGGCAACGAAGCGCTTTTTGCAAATCAGGTTCAGCGTCTTGGACTTGCCTATTTGGCTCTTGTGGTGGCGGCGCAGATCCCCCCACATTTGTATTTGCGCCTCGCACCTCTGTTTTATCTTTCGGGACTGATCTTTTTGCTTTTGGTGCTGTTCGCTGGAGTCACCGTTAAGGGCTCTCAGCGCTGGTTAGATATTCCCGGCGTGTTTCGGTTTCAGCCTTCCGAGCTAATGAAATTGGCGGTGCCCATGGCGGTGGCTTGGTACCTCCAGCGCCGGTCCCTGCCCCCGTCTCTCAAACATACAGGGATATGCTTGGTCATCATCGCGGTGCCTTCGCTGCTTATCGGTCGTCAGCCCGACTTGGGGACCAGTATTTTGGTCTTTGGTGCAGGCTTTGCTGTGCTGCTTTTAGCCGGCCTGTCATGGCGTTGGGTCATTGGAGCAGTGTTGGCCATATGCGCGACGGCACCCTTGCTTTGGCAATTCGTGCTGGAGGGCTATCAGCGCCAGCGCATCTTGACGCTATTTAATCCCGAGAGTGATCCGTTGGGCGCAGGATGGAATATTATTCAGTCCACGACGGCAATAGGTTCCGGCGGTCTTTTTGGTAAGGGGTTGTTCGAAGGAAGCCAGGGTTACCTGGATTTTCTGCCGGAGGCACGAACCGATTTCATAGTCGCCGTGATCGGTGAGGAACTGGGTTTTGCCGGTGTGGCATTTCTGCTGACCATGTATCTGCTGATCATCGCCAGAGGGCTTTGGCTCGCTGCGCAAGCAGGGAGCACCTTTGTCCGACTGCTGGCAGGTGCATTTGTTCTAACCTTCTTCATCTACCTTTTTGTTAATGTGGCCATGGTCAGCGGTATTTTGCCCGTTGTGGGGGTGCCCCTACCGCTGGTTAGCTACGGAGGTACTTCGGCCATTACCTTGATGGCGGGGTTTGGTGTCATCATGTCCGTGCGCACACACAAGGCTTGGTAAATTTTATGTTGAAACAGATCTCGACGAACCTTGGCTCGCTGGGACTCCACTGGCGCAGGGTAACGTCCCTTGTCCTAGCGGCTTCTTTGACCTGGGCACCGGCCTTCGCGCCAACTGCCTTGGCCCAAGACTCGTATTTGCCCAGAAAAGAAGTACAAACTTACATCGAAGAGCTTGTTGCCGAGCATGGCTTTTCCCGCTTGGCTCTTGAGCAGGTGTTTTCTCAGGCCCAAAAACAAGATCGTATCATCGAGCTGATGTCCCGGCCGGCAGAGCGCCGACTGGTCTGGCATGAGTATCGAAAGATCTTGGTGGATGAGCCTCGAATCAGTCAGGGTGTGACCTTCTGGCAGGAGAATCTGGCCGCTCTTCAGCGGGCAGAGCAAGAGTACGGCGTCGCCCCCGAGGTCATCGTCGCCATCATCGGTGTCGAGACTCGCTATGGCCGGGTGACGGGTAACTTTGGCGTGGTCGATGCCCTTAGCACGTTGGCCTTTGACTATCCGCCTAGAGCCGCCTTCTTTCGCGGCCAGTTGACCGAACATCTGCTTTTGGCTCGTGAAGAGGGCAAAAATCCCCTCAGCTTAAAAGGTTCTTATGCCGGTGCCATGGGCTATGGCCAGTTCATTCCCTCAAGTTATCGCAGTTTTGCCGTGGACTTCGATGGAGATGGTGTGAGGGACATATGGACGAATAAAACGGATGCCATTGGCAGCGTAGCCAACTACTTCGCCCGTCACGGCTGGAGCGGCCAAGGTGAGGTGGTTGAAGCGGTAACGGTGTCTGAAGAAACCGATGATTTGTTGTCCAAAGCCAATAGCGGGCTACGTCCTACGGAAACCGTGGCTTTCTGGCGAGAACAGGGGGTAAACATCAGCTCGGAGCAACCAGCTGACCGTAAAGCCACACTTATGCGTATGCAGCAACCAGATGGTGCAGACTACTGGCTTGGCTACGACGATTTTTATGTCATAACGCGCTATAACCACAGCCGCCTTTATGCCATGGCGGTACATGAGCTGAGTCAGCTGATTGTGGACCGCCGGGGGAGTTTGTAGCTTAAGTGATTGG
>JAQWIX010000046.1 GCA_029248675.1 Pseudomonadales bacterium
ACAGGCTGAAATTGCCCAAATGCAGGTGCAGGGCGAGAGCGGAGCAGGGTTGGTGAAAGTCACGATGAATGGCCGGCACGAGGTCAGTCGGGTGGAAATCGATCCCAGTATTCTCAGTGAGGAAAAAGCCGTGCTAGAGGATCTGCTGGCAGCAGCCTGTAACGACACTGTCCGCAGGGTGGAAAAAGCTCAGGCGGAAAAAATGCAGGAAGTGGGTGGTGGCATGCTGGCGGGCCTCAACTTACCCTTTGGCAAGATGCCCTTTTAATGGCGCTGATTGACGATCTGATTCAGGCATTGCAAGTGCTGCCCGGCGTTGGACCCAAGAGTGCCCAGCGCATGGCACTGACTTTGTTGCAGCGCAACCGTAGTGGCGGCACCCAGTTGGGTGCGATTTTACAGCAAGCCATGCAGGATGTGCGTCGCTGCAGCATTTGCCAAAACCTTACTGAAACTCCGGTGTGTAGACTGTGCGGTGATACACGACGCGACTCGGGTCTGCTTTGCGTGGTGGAGTCTCCAGCAGATGTACTGGCTATCGAGCAGGCTGGTGGGTTCAGGGGCTATTATTTTGTGCTACACGGTCGCCTGTCCCCGATAGATGGCGTTGGTCCCGAGCAGCTTGGCCTAGATAAGCTCCAGGCTCGAATTCAAGAAGTGCATCCTGACGAGTTGATCCTAGCAACCAACCCAACTGTTGAAGGAGAGGCGACGGCGCACTTCATTAGTCGTCTGGTTGGCCAAGACGTAAAAAACATCAGTCGCATTGCCCATGGCGTACCCCTTGGCGGCGAGATCGAATACACCGATGGAGGAACATTGACCCATGCCATACAGGGACGAAGAAACGTCAGTCTTTTGGATTGAAACGGATCAGGAACTGGCGGACGCGGTCTCGACTTGGGAAGAATGCGTTGGCCTGGATACGGAATTTATTCGTACCGATACGTTTTATCCAATACCCGGGTTGTATCAGGTAGCTTCGGGGGCAGAGATTTTCCTGCTGGATCCGTTGACCATCGAAAATTGGCAACCCTTTGCGGATTATCTGCAAGATGACACCAAGGTGAAGGTCATGCACGCCTGTCAGGAAGATCTGGAACTGATTAACCATCACTTGGGCATCAACCCTGTAAATATCTTTGATACACAATTTGCGAACGCTTTCGTGGCCACGAATTACAGCCTTAGCTATGCCAATTTAGCGCGACGTTTGGTAGATGTGGAGCTAGAAAAGCAGGAGACCCGCTCCAATTGGTTACAGCGTCCGCTCACTGAGGAGCAGATGATCTATGCTGCCGACGACGTCCTGCACTTAGTCCCGATGTATGAAGCCTTGTGCGACGCTTTAGACCAATGCGGGCGTGCGGGTTGGTTTGAGCAAGATATGAGCACTCGAGGCGTCTATGCGGAGCCGGATCCCAGTGCCTACTATGCACAGGTAAAACGTGCTTGGCAGTTGTCTCAACGAGAGTTAGCTCGGCTGCAGGCCTTGTGCCGCTGGCGAGAAAACGCCGCCCGACACTACGACCAGCCGCGTAATCGCATCGTCTGGGATGATCATTTGATGGCCTTGGCCCTAGAAAACCAAGTGAGTTCGGAGACGCTGCAGCGGCTTCTGCCAAAGAATATCGGTAAGCGTTACGGGCAAGCTCTGCTGGACGCCCATGCCAAGGGGAATGAAGCGCCTCTCCCAGATTTGCTGGCGAAGCCCCTGACACCCGGCCAAACCGCCCGAGTAAAAGCCCTGCGCGCTGTGGCCTCTGATCACGCTTCCCACCTGGGTTTTGCCACCGAGCTACTGGCTCGGCGCAAGGATGTGGAACAGTGCTTGCGAAGCTATCTAGCCAGCGCCGAGCTATCCGAACACTTTCAGGGTTGGCGTGATGGAATTCTCGGTGATCAGTTCCGGCAGATTTTGTCGAGTTAGCCAAGTTATCAGTCGTCAAGGCGACGCAAACCAATGAAGGAAGCAACAGTTAGGAATGCAAAATGACAGATAACCCTCTGCTGTATCGTGAGGTAGTGGTGTACCGCAGCGCGAAAAAAGCGGACACCTATTTGTACCTGCCCGCCGAGAGTGAGTTGACTGACCTTCCCGCTGAATTAAACCAGCTGTTCGGTCGCGCCATTCTTGCCATGGAACTGGTGATTACACCGGAGTTGAAAATGTCTCGCTTGAAGGCGGCTGACGTTTTGGTCGCATTGGAAGAACACGGCTATCTATTGCAGTTGCCGCCACCGAGTAATGCTCCGGTACTTCACGAACGCCTGACCGAATGAAACCGTTCTGGGAAGAAAAGTCGCTGGCGCAAATGAGTGACGCCGAGTGGGAAAGCCTGTGCGATGGTTGCGCTCGATGTTGCATGATCAAGCTACAAGACGAAGATACGGAGGAAGTGTTTTATACCTCGATCGTATGCAACTTGTTGGATCAGGAAGCCTGCCGCTGCACGGCCTATCCGCGTCGTCACGAATTGGTGCCAAATTGTGTCGTACTCACTCACCGGGAAGTAGACGAATTCCATTGGTTGCCGACAACTTGCGCTTACCGAACCCTTGCGGAGGGCAGGCCGCTAGCTTGGTGGCATCCCTTAGTGAGCGGGTCCCCGGATACAGTGCATGATGCGGAGATTTCTGTTCAGGGTAAAGTCATCGCCCAATCCGAAGTGGACGAAGACCAAGAGCAAGAAATGATCATTCGTTGGGTAGAAATGTAATTTGCTAGGATGAGGCGGAGACATACGCCGCTGGATCGATGGAGCCGCCAGAACAGAAAACAATGATGATGGAATTTACTGCAACCTATCCCACGCCATGGGCCATTATCGCTGCTGCCGCTCTGATTGGTGCCCTGTGTTTGAACAGTCTGCTGTCGAAGATTGGCGGTAATCGAAGCGTCTTCGGGCGCAGCTTGCGCTGGGCGCTGGTAGTGACGGTTGCCGCGGCATTTACTTTGCCCGTTGCAGTGCCAAGAACCGAAGACGTTTTTGCGCCAGCATTCCTGGTGCTGCTTTTCGAAACGGTCTTCCAGTCTCAAGGGGTGCCGGAAGAGGCGCGGCGAGTGATGATTTCGGTGCTGCCGATGATCTTCGGCGGAGCGCTGGCGATCTGTTTGCTAGGCCACCTACCGTTTCGAAAAAAACGACCATCAACTTCTGGAGTACCCCCCAAGGCGAAGGGCGGAACCCCGGTGTAAAGCACGTTGCGGGGTTAAGCCTTGGACGTTAGCGGATTCAAAAAAGCATAAGAGGGCAAATGCAAGGAAAAGGTGCCTTGCACCGGTTGCGTTTGCTCCTTTAAAGTAAGGCGGCCTCTGTGGTGCCGTTGTGGCTACCTAGGGCAAGATATTCAACCCGAAATGTTCAACCAAATGTTCAACTGGGGTTCAGTATAAGAACGTTTTTCCGGCGCCGCCGCTTTCTTGTGGAGGCAGTTACGGATGGACGAGACATGCTGAATAAGCGCTAACCCCGATGGGGCTCGGCACGCCCACCAAGCCAATATGGAAAAGAGAGCTCTGAATGATTTTTGAAAGTACTGATTCCTACATTTCTACCGATGAACTGAGCATGGCGGTCGATGCCGCAGTGCGTCTGGAGCGCCCGCTGCTGATTAAGGGTGAACCCGGTACCGGTAAGACCATGTTGGCCATCGAGGTCGCAAAATCCTTGGGCATGCCCCTGTTGGAGTGGCATATCAAGTCCACTACCAAGGCCGTGAACGGTCTATACGAGTACGACGCAGTATCCCGTTTGCGGGATTCTCAGCTTGGTGATGATCGGGTAAACGACATCAGCAACTACATTAAAAAAGGCAAGCTTTGGGAGGCCTTCGAGGCGGAAGAGCGGGTTGTGCTGTTGATTGATGAAATCGACAAAGCCGATATCGAATTTCCCAACGATTTGTTGCAAGAAATCGACCGAATGGAATTTTATGTATACGAGTTGGGTAAGACCATCAAGGCTAAAAATCGCCCCATCGTGATCATTACCTCGAACAATGAGAAAGAGCTGCCGGATGCATTCCTGCGCCGCTGCTTCTTCCACTTTATCAACTTCCCGGATAGAGAAACCATGCAACAGATTGTTGACGTGCATTTCCCAGCGGTGAAGCAGGACTTGGTGAAAGAGGCCATGGAGATTTTCTTCGACGTAAGAAAAGTACCCGGTTTGAAGAAGAAGCCTTCCACCTCGGAACTGATCGACTGGTTAAAGCTGCTGATGGCGGACGATATTCCAGACGAGATCTTAACCAATCGGGATGCTAGCAAAGCCATACCGCCTTTGTATGGCGCCCTAGTCAAGAATGAGCAAGACGTTCACCTGTTGGAACGTTTGGCGTTTATGAACCGTCGTGACAGTCGAGGCTAAACCGTGCTGATCAATTTTTTCTTTACTCTTCGCAAGTACAAGGTCCCGGTTACTATCCGGGAACTGCTGGATTTGTTGTCGGGTCTTAAGCACCAGTTGGTGTATGCGAACCTGGACGAGTTTTATCTGCTCAGCCGCACAGCCTTGGTCAAGGACGAGAAAAACTACGACAAATTCGACCGGGCTTTCAGTGCCTACTTTAAAGGCTTGGAAGACCTGCACGGGTTGTTGGAGAGTTTGATTCCTGACGAGTGGCTGCGCCACGAATTCGAAAAGTCGCTTTCCCCAGAGGATCTAAAAGAGATCGAAGGCCTTGGAGGATTGGAGAAACTTATCGAGGCCTTTAAGAAAGCCAAGGAAGAGGCCGAAGCCAAAGCCGGTGAAGAGGGCAAGGATGGCGATGAAGGCAATGCCGATCAGCAGGGACAAAGCGGCCCTGGCGGCGTGGGTCGGGGCAAGAAAAAGAAAGCCAAAAAGGTGTGGGACGAACGTCAGTATAAAAACTTGGACGATTCCGTAGAGCTGGGAACTCGCAACATTAAGATGGCCCTACGCCGTTTGCGCAAGTTTGCTCGCACGGGTTCCGAAGAAGAGCTGGATATTGATCACACCATTCGTTCCACTGCCCACAACGGCGGCATGTTGGACATCAAGATGCGGCCTGAACGCCGTAATACGGTAAAGGTACTGTTGTTTTTGGATATTGGCGGATCCATGGATTCCCATGTGAAAGTGTGTGAAGAGCTATTTTCAGCTTCTCGGACAGAGTTCAAGCACATGGAGAGTTTTTACTTCCACAACTTCATCTACGAATCCGTCTGGAAAGATAATCGTCGTCGAATGAGCGAGCGTCTGTCCACGTTAGATATCCTCAACAAGTACAGCCAAGACTACAAAGTTGTCTTTGTCGGGGATGCGACCATGGCACCCTACGAGATCACTCATGCCGGTGGCAGTGTAGAACATTGGAATGAAGAGCCCGGTGCCGCGTGGATGGAAAAGTTCGGCGAGATTTACGACAAGGTAATCTGGCTAAATCCAACACCTCAGGAGACGTGGGAGTATTCATCTTCGGTGATGATGACCCAAGACTTGGTCGGCGGGAATATGTATCCGTTGACGATTAAAGGATTGGAAGAGGGCATGAGCCAGCTGTCCAAATAGTTCGGGACCCGATCGAGGTTCCGTTTGGGAGTATCCAAAGGTCCCATGAAACACTCTAGAAGCGGCGCAGTGATGCGTCGCGATGTGTTCAAACTTTCTCGCATGCCCGCCGGAGAGGACGCTGATGCACTAGCCGCAGCTTCCGAAGCGCTCTTCGCGCGTCGACAGCAGTCGTCCTCAAACCTGAATCTCAATCCAGCGCCGGGCTTGCCCGTGAGTGAGGAGGCGGATGGGATCCGCGCCCTGATACAGCAGCACCAAGTCATCATCGTGGCCGGCGAGACTGGCTCTGGTAAAACCACCCAACTTCCCAAAATCTGTTTGCAGGCGGGCTTGGGTGTTACCGGCATGATCGGTCACACCCAGCCGCGACGTATCGCCGCCCGAACGGTAGCTCAGCGAATTGCCCAAGAAACCGGTGGTGAGCTTGGGCAGCAAGTGGGCTATGCCGTACGTTTCTCTGACCAAACCCGCGATGAGACCTTAGTCAAAATTATGACCGATGGTCTTTTGTTGGCGGAGATTCGACAGGATCGTTTTCTAGAAAAATACGACGCTATCATTGTGGACGAAGCCCACGAGCGCAGTCTGAACATTGATTTTCTGCTGGGATATCTAAAGCGTCTGTTGAAAAAGCGGCCTGACCTGAAAGTAATCGTTACTAGCGCCACCATCGATGTGGACCGGTTCGCCGCCTACTTTGATGACGCCCCGGTAGTGGCGGTTGGGGGGCGCACGTTTCCGGTACAGGTGGAGTATCGTGACGATGTCGAGGATACGGAGCAGCAGTTAGTTGCTGTCCTTGAGGAGATTGACAGCCGCCCCTTGGGTAACGCCAGAGACGTGCTCGCATTTTTCTCAGGTGAACGAGAGATTTTCGACGCGGCGCGGCAGTTGCGTAAACACTTTGCTCAGCGTTTTGAAATACTGCCGTTGTATGCTCGACTTTCCGCTGCGGACCAGCGCAGGGTCTTCAGCCAATTGGCTGCCCGGAGGCGGGTCGTGTTGGCTACCAACGTGGCTGAAACTTCACTGACCGTGCCAAACATCGGCTACGTTGTAGACAGCGGGCTGGCCCGGGTTGCGCGCTACAGCTATCGATCAAAGCTCCAGCGGTTACCCATTGAACCCATCAGTCAGGCCAGCGCCAATCAGCGCATGGGGCGTTGCGGGCGAATCGCGCCGGGTGTGTGTTACCGGCTGTATGGCGAGCAAGATTTCTTGTCTCGCCCGGCGTTCACAGATGCGGAAATCAGACGCGTCAACTTGGCGTCCGTGGTGCTGCAGATGCAGGCCTTGGGCCTCGGCGACATCAACCGCTTTCCCTTTATCGATCCACCCGAGCCTAAGGCAATCAAGGATGCCATGCGCCTGCTAGAAGAGCTTCGGGCCATTGAGAAAGGACGGTTGACGCCCAGAGGCAGGCAAATGTCTCGTATTCTCGTGGACCCAAGGCTAAGTGCCATGCTTATCGCGTCATCCGAGCAGGGTTGTCTGACCCAGATGTTAATCATCGTTTCCGGACTGGCTGCCCAAGATGTGCGCGAGCGTCCGATGGAAAAAGCCCAAGCGGCGGATACCGCCCATGAGATGTTCTTGGATGATCAATCGGATTTTGTAACCTACTTAAACCTTTGGCGTTGGATCGAACAACAGCGCGGAGAGCTGTCGAACAACCGTTGGCAGGCGGTGCTGCGCAAGCGGTTTATAAATCCCGTCCGTGTGCGCGAGTGGCGAGAGCTCCATCGGCAAATCAAGACCATATGTCATCAGGTGGGACTGCGAGGTAACGACAGCCCAGGTAATTACCGTCAGATGCACGAGTCTATTTTGGTGGGATCCCTCAGTCAGATTGCCCAACACGAAGAACGCGGCAAGTATTTGGGGCCGCGAAACCAACGCCTGAATATCTTTCCTGGGTCTGGGCTGGCTAAGCGCACGCCCAAGTGGATTGTGGCGTCGGAAATTGTTGAAACTCGCCGTGTATTTGCCCGCGGCGTCGCTGTCGTGGAAAGTGCTTGGATCGAAGCCAACGCCCAACACTTGCTGCGTCGCCGCAGCAGCGATCCGGTATGGAGTATGAAGCGAGGCGAGGTAGTAGCCTTTGAAAGTATTTCTCTTTATGGCCTTGTGTTGGCAGAGCGGCGGCCGGTGGCTTATCGTGAAATCGATCCGGATTTCTGCCGAGACCAACTGATTCGTGAAGGTTTGGTGCGAGGGGCGGTTCAAGATCCGCCAAAGTTTTTGCGCCACAACCTAGAGCTCGCAGCTCAGATTCTAGATGCCGAGGCCAAGGGACGGCGACGAGATTTGCTGATCAGCGAAGACGATCTATATGCCCGATACGCTGGTTTGATTCCAACCCATGTGTGTCGGGTTAGTGACTTGCGGCAATGGTTTAAACGAGCGTCTCAAGATGTTCAGCAGGCACTTTTTTTCGGCGAAGCCGATATGCTGCGAAGTCAGGATACCCAGCTGTCGGAGACTGACTTTCCGGCCCAACTGGATCTTGGCAGTATGGCGTTGTCGCTGAGTTACCGATTCGCTCCGGGTCAGAAAGATGATGGCATCTCGGTAACGATTCCAGCCGGTCTGCTGCAAAGCGTCAGCAATCAGGCCTTGCAGTGGTCGGTACCTGGTATGTTACCCGCTGTGGTGGAGCAATGGCTGCGGGCTTTGCCTAAAAATAAACGCAAGCTGCTGGCGCCCATGCCAGAAAAAGTTCAAGCGCTGACTCAGCGTTTGTTGCGCAGCGACACCTATCGGCAGGGGCGTTTGTTATCGGTTTTAGCCTCCTTACTTCGAGATCTTTATCGGGTGCAGGTTGCTGCCGAGGACTGGGATCAGGAGCGTTTGCCTGAACATTTACGTCTTTTTTGTAAGGTTATTGACGATAGGGGCAAGGTGCTGGCGTCAGGCCGAAACTTGCAGACCCTAAAAGAGCAACTCAAAGGACAGGCAAGTGATGCCCGGGCAGATTTTTCCGAGTATCAAAAAACCAATATCCGTACCTTGCCAGATTCCCTGCCCGATCACGTGGTGCTGCAAACCAGTGCCGGGCCGACCATGGGCTTTCCCGGACTGCGTTATGCCCCAGTCAGCAATGCACCTCATGTCAACAGCAAAACCCAAGCGCCCAAACAAGTGGATCTTGCGGTGTTTGCAACGGCCAAAGAACGCGATGCGGCGAATCGGTTTGGTTTTGCTCAGCTGGCGCTTACAAAACTCGGCAAGCCGGCACAGTTCTTTCGGCGCGAGTTGGCCAAGCGCAAACAACTGGGTTTGTATTTCGCGTCCATGGGTAATGCCCAGCTGTTGACGGAACAATGTCTGCTCGGCGTTGCTTGGTACTGTTACTTCGACGGCCAAACTCTGCCGAAGTCCGATGCTGAGCTTGAGGAGCGACTGGCAGAAAAGCGCGGCAATCTGGCGGATGTATTCCGCATAACTTTGGAGACCTTTGAGCAGGTTTTAAAATTGCGGTTTGAACTGGTTCGCGAGCTTGATCAAATGCAGTCTCCGGGATTGCTTCCCAGCGCCAAAGACATGCGTACCCAGTTGGACTTACTGGTGCCCAAGGATGTCCTGGCGGTCACGCCTTGGCGTTATTTGCCCAGCCTGCCGTTTTACTTGCGCGGCTTGGATTTCAGACAGCAGCAGCTGCGTGGTCATGTGCCAAAGGATCGCTCCATGATGGAGCAGGTCGTACCTCTGCACCGGCGTTTAACAGCCATTGGCGAAACGGAACTTTACGACCCGGTAATCGCCGCTGAGCTTCACTATTTTGTACAGGAGCTTCGGCTTAAAAATTTTGCCGAGCCTGTGGCGTTGCTCAAGCGTCCCCAGCCGGCATTCACTGGGGCTGAGTGGAAGGTATCGTTCAAGCGGGTAGATGAAAAAATACGGCAAGAAGAACAGCGTGCGGGATTGGCCTAGGGTTTTGCGAACTGACGCCAACCGACCTGTCTTGTTTAACCGGTCATTCAGGCGTAGCGTTTCTGCGGGTGTGGCATTCGTGCCGCACTTTACTGTTCAAAGAGTTATGGCTCTGCTGGTTATGGCCGCGTTAGATGGGAGTTTATGTGAAGCTTTATCTGTTGGCGCCTGAAGGCGATGTGGATGAGCCTAGAG
This sequence comes from Pseudomonadales bacterium, assembly GCA_029248675.1. Classification (GTDB taxonomy): domain Bacteria; phylum Pseudomonadota; class Gammaproteobacteria; order Pseudomonadales; family Azotimanducaceae; genus UBA4421. Next base: position 9,669 of record JAQWIX010000046.1, read on the forward strand.
GCCTAATGGAGCAGGGCGGGTATCGCTGTGAGGTGATACAAAGCGCACAGCAGCTGCCCATTCATGATCAGCGCAATGGTCTGCTTACCGTCATTTGTTTCTCTGAAGATGACCTGTTGGAGTGCCATCATCCAGCCATGGTGCCTATTCTTTTCAGCCAGCAGCCGCTGAACGTAGCGAAGATGCTGCTGGCTCTGTCGCATGGTGCGGTGGACTGCTGGTCGGCGGAAATGGCTAGTCAAGATCTGGTGAAACGCGGTGAGGCTTTAGTTGCGCGGCTACAGCGAACTCATGCCGTTAGCCACCAAGTAGCTCAGAACGCCGAGGCGGCGGCTCGTCTATCGGATTTGGAGCAAGAGCTTCAGGATGATCAGCGTGCGGGGCAGCAAATTCAGCTCGGCATGCTGCCAAGCCAGCACAAGCAAATGGATGAGTTTTTGTTTTCCCGATGGGTTCAGCCGTCCTTGATGCTCAGCGGTGACTTTGTTGATTACTTTCCATTGCAGGATCATTATTTGGCTTGTTTCCTGGCGGACGTTGCCGGCCATGGTGCCTCCTCGGCTCTGCTAACAGTGATGCTAAAAAACATCTCGTGGCGGCTGCAGCAGAAATTTGGGCTGCCCCAGTTTAAGTCGCCAGGCGATATGCTGGGCTGGATCAACGACACCCTGATTGGCCAAGGCATTGAAAAACATGTGGCCATGTTTCTAGGCATTATCGACAAACAAACCAACGTGCTGCATTACAGCATGGCTGCCCATTATCCGCCGGGGTTGATGCTATCCCAAGCAGGCGACGTGACCGCGTTACAGCAGTCAGCGAAGCCCCTAGGCTTGTTCCCAAATGCGGTTTACACCTCTGACCAAGTTGATTTTCCCTTGGGCAGTACGCTGCTGGTCTTTTCCGATGGGGTAATGGATTGCCTTGCGCCCACCGACTTTGATGAAAAGGAAGCAGCTCTTCAGCAACTTGCGATCTCTCTTGGTGAACCGGTGAAGCTTTGGAGTCGTTTGTGTGAATCGCTAAAAAAACTCGATGATGTGAGTTTGCTTGCTGTAAAGCACGAAAGAAGGGCGTAGCATTCTGCCCGTCGAGCTGGGCGTTCTAGGAGGATATACGCGTGCAAGGCAGTATTTGCGCAGGCGAGTTTGAGGGGACCCATGTACTTCGTTTTTTAGGGGACGTGCGCGTGACCCTTTGTGCACCCTTAGACGCCTACTGTGACCGTATGCTTAAAGATCCCAATTTCCATGCGGTGATTGTGGACTTAGAGCATACCGAGAATCTCGACAGTACTGCCCTAGGCTGCTTGGCTCGACTGTCGATTCGAGTGAAATCCCTATACCAGCGCGTTCCGACCCTAATTTGCAACTCGCAAAATTTGCGACGAGTACTGGAAAGTATGGGTTTCCAAGACGTCTTCATGATCGTGGACCGTGACACTTACGACGCCATGTCATTACCTGCGCTGCCTGAGAGTATCGAGCTACCTGCTGGTGCTGACTTGGCTATAGAAAGTACGCGTGCCCGGGTGATTAGTGCCCACAAACAACTGATGGCGCTTAACGATGCCAACGCAGAGACGTTCAAAGATTTGGTTGCGGCCCTTGAGCAAGAACAAGCCAACGCGAATAGTAATGGGCCAATAAAGACTGCAGTGGGCAGAAAGGCGGAGGGTTAATCGCCAACAACCTATGGGCTGGGACGATTCGATTTGGCGGAGAGCTTGGCTTCGATAAAGCGCGAGTGAGATAGGTACAGCAAATCGGATACGCGCCGAATGGTATGTTCCTCAAACTTATCCACGTGGTCATCGGCTAGAGCCAACTCCCATAACGCACAGACCACCTCAAATCGACCGTTTTCGTCTAGGTGTTCATTCAAGAAGCTAGTGTAGGGGTGCAGACCGATGTTGGTTTGCAGCCGCTCTTTTGCGTCATCGATGAGGGACTGGGCTTTTGCGGCGTCTACGCCATAAAGCTCTGTTAGAAGCTTGTGCACCGATGAGAGCTCTTCGGTGCTTAGCTCATGATCTGCCCATGACACCTCCAGCATCAGCGAAGCTGCGGCCAGTTCAGGACGGATTTCCGTAGTTTGCTCGGTATCATCGCCACTGAATAAAGATATCAATTTCGCCAGCATGGCATTCCTCCTCGCTTGGGTTAGCCCACTAAACCTAGGGGTTCGAGAGCTTCCTCGACTAGGCTTAAGTCGTTTGCTTTCAGTCTGCTAGCATCGCTGAGAATTTGTCGAAATCGTCGCGCGCCTTGCCGACCATTGAATGAGTGCAATAAATGCTTGGTGAGGGCGTTGAGTTTTATTCCGGCCTCCATTTGCTCAGCCATATAGTTTATGTAGCGCCCGACAATGGTCTGTTCGTCAGGAGCGTCGCAGCCTCCAAACATGGCACGTTCCAACTCGCTCAAGAAACGTGGTTGATGATAAGCCGCTCTGCCAATCATCACGCCATCGGCCCAGTCCAGATAGGCCTCAGCGGTGGTGGTATCGGTAATGCCGCCGTTGATGATGACCTGAAGCTGCGGGTGCCTGAGTTTTAGAGCGGCTCCTTTTTCTGGCGTTAGCGGCGGGATGTCCCGATTTTGCGCAGGTGTGAGTCCCCCCAGCACAGCGACCCGGGCGTGCAAATACAGGCGCTGGCAGCCAGCTTCCGCGACGCGATCGACGAAGTGATTTAAAAAATTCTGGTCGTTGAAGGCCTCAGGATCGTCTTTTAGCACGATACCGGTACGACACTTAACCGTTACAGGCAGAGTGCAGGCTTGGCGCATGGCAGTAACGCAGTCTGCTACAAGGTCTGGCTGCTGCATTAGACAGGCACCGAAGGTTCCTTTTTGTACCCGATCCGAAGGACAGCCGACATTGATGTTGACCTCGTCGTAGCCCCGTTCTTCTGCCAAGGCAGCGCATTCCGCTAAAGCGCCGGGATCGTTGCCGCCAAACTGGACAGCCACAGGGTGCTCACAGGCGTTGAAATCCAGTAAGTGATATTGCTTCCCATAGAGGAGAGCACCGGTGGTAATCATTTCTGTAAACAGCAGCGCCCTTGGCGCGTACTGACGGTGCAGAAAACGACAGTGTCGGTCAGACCAAGCCATCATTGGCGCGGTAGCAAGCAGCTTGGAAGGTGTGTGAGTCATGGAGCGATGGTAGCAGTTTGGCGCCAAGGCCCGGTAGAGAATTAGCAACCAAGGGGACGAAAGACTGATAGGCCAGGGGTGGCTGGCAGATCCGAGGGTGAAAGGGCTAGTTTTTAACAGATAGCTTTGAACAGATTGCTTTGGATATATAGCTACTAGCAAATAGGTTTGTGCCAAGGCTGAAGTAACAAGCGGTAAGTCAGCGATGAAACATCTGTAACACTTTGTTTCACTTTTCTGCAGTTTTCCCTCCACTTTTCCTTCATTTTCTAGGGTGCACTGTGTAGCATCAACCCCGCAGTTCTGAAAAAAGGTGCTGCATCAAGACCGAAGTCCACAAGCAATTGATGGCGAGCGAAGAAGACAGGCGAAAGGGGGTGCGATCAGCAAGTCCCAAACACCAGTCCCTAGCGTCGCGATCCAACCAGCGATTGAAGCCGTATGCCTAAAAAGATTGAGTTCACCTCTCATAATGATCAGACCCTATCGTCTCGATCGCTGAATCAGCGCACCATTCGCGAGAGCGTGTACGGTATCGGTATTGGGGTGCATTCGGGCGAGAAAGTTCGCCTCTCCCTGCGGCCAGGCGCTGAGAACAGTGGGATTCGTTTTTTTCGCAGCGATCTCAAAGGCGCAGCATCGGTGTTGGCCAGTGCAGAAAACGTCGCTGATACCACGTTGGCTACTAGCATCGCCGATGGTGGTGTAAGTATCGCGAC
>JAQWIX010000076.1 GCA_029248675.1 Pseudomonadales bacterium
ATGGAAATTGCTGTTGGTTTCAGCTTAGTTGGTCATATCTCTTCGTCCCTTTCCTGCCTTGCTTTACACTTAGTCCCATGACGGTGCAGAACATATTTTTGGTAGGCCTTATGGCGGTGGGAAAAAGTACCGTCGGTCGTCAGCTGGCGGATGCATTGAGCCGGCCTTTCTTTGACGCGGATCATGAAATAGAGCGTCGAGCAGGTGCGGAGATCTCTTGGATTTTCGACGTTGAGGGCGAGGCCGGTTTTCGTGAGCGCGAAGCGTCTGTTATCGATGAGCTGACTCAGCGGGAAGGTATTGTGCTTGCCACCGGTGGCGGGGCGATTTTGCGTGAAGATAACCGGCGGCATCTGGCTTCGCGCGGTTTGGTAGTTTATTTGGACAGCCCGATTGAGAAGCTCGTTGCCCGAACCCGGCGGGATAGTAAGCGGCCGTTGTTGCAAGGCGGCGACCCCGAAAAAATTCTGAGGGAACTGAAGGCTGCGCGTGGGCCACTCTACGCAGAGGTGGCGGATCACCGAGTAATGACCGATCAGCGAGGCGCTGGTGCCGTCACTCGAAAAATATTGCGGTTGCTGGAAAAAGAAGACAATAAGCTCACAAGGTCGAACACATGACAACGACGCCGAATGCGAATGGTTCGCTGACTGCTCAGGCCCTGACGGTGGAGCTTGGGGATAGAAGTTATCCGATTCACGTGGGTGATCTCGGTGTGGGCGACGCTGCGCAGTTAGCCCATCTGTTGGAACCGCTGATTGCTGGCCAACAGGTCGCGATCATCACTAATGAAACCATTGCGCCACTTTATTTACAGCCGGTGCTGAGCGCCCTGGGGCAACGGCAGGTTGACGTGTATCAGCTGCCCGACGGCGAAGCCTTTAAAACACTGGAAAGCTATGAGGCGGTCACCACGTTTCTGTTAAATGCCAGACACAACCGCAGCACCTGTCTAGTTGCTCTAGGCGGTGGAGTGGTAGGCGATCTGTGCGGCTTCGTTGCTGCCACGTTTCAGCGCGGTGTGGATTTCATTCAAATTCCCACAACGCTGTTAGCACAGGTGGATTCTTCTGTGGGAGGTAAGACCGCGGTCAATCATCCTGCCGGTAAAAACATGATTGGTGCTTTCTACCAACCTAAGGCTGTGCTGGCCGATACATCGGTGTTAGCCACTCTGCCCCAGCGCGAATACGCCGCGGGTTTGGCCGAAGTGGTGAAGTACGGGGTAATCGATGACCCAGAGTTTTTTGTTTGGCTGGAAGACAATCTCGAGGGTTTGCTGGCGCGTTCGCCAGAAATACTTCAGCAGGTGATATTGCGCTCCTGCGCCAGTAAGGCAAAGGTGGTCAGTGAGGACGAGCGTGAGTCTGGCCGGCGCGCTATTTTAAATTACGGTCATACCTTTGGTCATGCCATTGAAAAGCTGGCCGGCTACGGCCAGTGGTTGCATGGTGAGGCTGTTGCCATTGGCATGGTCATGGCTGCGCGCCTATCGATTCTGCACTGCGGATTGGCTGAGTCGGATGCCGCGAGACTGGAGAGCCTGCTGGATGGGTTGGGTTTGCCTACGGCCCTGGGCGAGCATGACCTCAGCGTGGATGGGATGGTAGAAGCCATGGGCATGGACAAAAAAGTCAGCGACGGGCGCTTAAAATTCGTCTTGGCCCAAAATCTGGGGGACGTGGTGATCTGCGATGATGTGGGATTGGACGTTTTGGTGGGTGTGCTTCGCGAGCAAATGGGATTGCCAGCAGATCATGGCTAGGTTGTTGGTTGCCTTTATGACGACTCTTGGCTGTTTGCTAACAGCGCCTTTGCTCAGTTGGGCAGAAAATAATGTCGATATTGTATCCAGTCCGTTGGCCCAGCGGTCCGCTGTGCGGGATGCCCAATGGCTGATTCGACAGCCCGACTCTGGCTATACCCTCCAGTTGGTTACTGTTTCGTCTCGCGGCCAGCTACAGGATTTCGCTGATCGCGCAGCTCCCCAAGTTGCAGGTACCTTGGCCTCTTTTCGCTATCAAAAGCAAAACGGCCTGTTGTATGTGATGGTCTTGGGAGCATTTGCGACAGCCGAAGAGGCATTTCAGGCCCAAAGGGCCCTGCAAATCTATGGGCTGACGGCAGAGGATACCTGGGTGCGTTCGCTCACCGATGTGAAACGAAGTATCCGTTCCACACTGCAAGACTAAGGCGAACTGGTGAAAGGCTGGTAGAGTGCAGCGCGGCTGTATACCAGCCGCGTATGAACTGAGCTTTTCGCTAAGGGAGTTCGGTAACGCCCATCAGATGACGGTCAATCTCACGAGCCGCTTCGCGGCCTTCATTAATTGCCCGCACAACCAAGGATTGTCCGCGACGGCAGTCACCGGCGACAAATACGTTGTCCACGTTAGTTTTGTAGCAGCCATACTCGGCTTTGAAGTTGGAACGTTCGTCGTAGTCCAAGCCTAGCTGATCCGAGGCCGTGTGCTCTGGCCCCAAGAAGCCCATGGCTAAGAAGACGAGGTCTGCGGGCCAATCTTTTTCCGTACCGGGCACGTTTTCAAACTTGCCGTCTTTCATTTCCACTTCGACGGTTCGTACACCGGTAAGATCACCCTGATCGTTGCCTAAAAAGCACAGAGACGACACGGAATAAACTCGCGGATCCTCACCCTGAACTTCTGTGGCTTCTTCATGACCGTAGTCTACGCGGAAGATCTTCGGCCAAGTCGGCCAAGGATTATTTGCATCTCGGCTTTCAGGCGGCTTTGGGAATAGCTCGAAATTAACCAAGCTTTTGCAGCCATGGCGTAATGACGTACCGATGCAGTCGGTACCGGTGTCGCCGCCGCCGATAACGATCACGTCCTTGCCCTTGGCAGAGATGTGATTGCCGTCCTGTAGGTCCGAATCCAGCAGGCTCTTGGTGTTGGCGCTCAAGAAATCCATAGCGAAGTGCACGCCCTTGAACTGGCGTCCTTCGATCGGCAGATCCCGCGGCACTGTGGCACCCGTCGTTAACAACACGATGTCGTGCTGTTGCTGTAGGTCTTTGACAGACACACTGTCGTCGCTGCCGTCACCTACAGAGGTTCCGGTAATAAAGGTAATGCCTGCTTCTCGCAGTAGGCTAACCCGGCGCTCTACAACGTCTTCCTTACCGAGCTTCATGTTGGGAATGCCGTACATTAGCAAGCCACCCACACGATCGGCTCGCTCATAGACGGTGACGCTATGACCGACGCGGTTAAGTTGATCCGCCGCGGCGAGGCCAGCAGGTCCTGAGCCAACCACGGCAATGGTCTTGCCGGTTCGACTGGCAGGAGTGTTGGGGGTTACCCAGCCCTCTTCAAAGCCACGGTCGATAATGGCCATTTCAATGTTCTTAATGGTTACAGCAGGGTCTGTAATACCTAGAACGCAGGAACCCTCGCAAGGTGCGGGGCACACGCGCCCGGTAAACTCCGGGAAATTATTGGTTTTTTGCAGTCGATCCAAGGCTTCGCGCCATTCGTCCCGAAATACCAAGTCATTGAACTCTGGGATCAGGTTGTGAATTGGGCATCCTTCTTCTGACTGGCAAAAAGGGACGCCACAATCCATACAACGCGCGCTTTGGGTGCTAAGACGTTGGATATCGTGGTTGGTGTAAATCTCGTTGAAGTCCAGCAGACGTTCTTTGGCTGGCCGATAAGGGGCAGCTTGTCGCGGGAATTCCATGAAACCTGTGGGTTTACCCATATCTTCTTACTCTTACGCTCTTAGTTAACACTGAAGTTGCTTTTCGCTTTATCGTGGCGCTCGGACCGCCGGTGAAGCCCACCGCTGCCTGAGCGCACTCCCTGTGGTCTACCGCTTAACCAGCACTGACTTGTTGCTGGCGCTGTTGCAGCACCCGTTTGTAATCACGGGGCATGACTTTGACGAATTGAGCAACACTCTGCTCCCAATTTTCCAGCACTTGGGCCGCCACAGTCGATCCTGTATAGGCCAAGTGGTTTTCGATTAGGGTTTTTAGTTCCACCAAATCGGCGTCGGCTTCGACTTCATCCAGATCCACCATCTCAGCATTGCAGTTGGCTGCAAACTGCTGTTTCGGATCCCAGATGTAGGCGATACCGCCACTCATACCTGCGGCGAAGTTTCGCCCGGTGGAGCCTAGGATGACCACGCGGCCTCCCGTCATATACTCACAGCCATGATCGCCAACGCCTTCCACAACGGTGCTGGCACCGCTGTTGCGAACGCAGAAGCGCTCGGCTGCGATACCACGGAAGTAGGCTTCGCCGGAGGTGGCGCCATATAGAGCCACGTTGCCCAGCAAGATATTTTCTTCCGCAACGAATTGGCTGTTCTTGGGCGGATATACGATGACGCGTCCGCCGGACAATCCCTTGCCGACAAAGTCGTTGGCGTCGCCTTCCACCTCGAGAGTAACTCCCTTGGCTAGGAAGCAACCCAAACTCTGGCCAGCACTGCCGTTGAGCTTAAAGTGCAGGGTGTCGTCGGGCAGCATCTGCGGGCCCACTTGGGTAATGATTTGGTTGGACAGCATCGCCCCAACTACCCGGTTGGTGTTGATGATAGGAAGCTCTGCACGCACCTGCTCGCCGTTTTTCAGCGCCGGAGCGGCCAACTCGATCAGCTGATTGTCCAGTGCCCGATCCAGTTGGTGATCTTGGTCGTGAATTGCGTAGCTGCCAAGAAATTCGTCGGGAATTTCCGGTTGGGCCAAAATGGCGGACAAGTCGATGCCCTCAGACTTCCAGTGAGCGATGGCTTCATCTGTCTTTAACAGATCCGCTCGGCCGATCATGTCATTCACCGTTCGAAGGCCTAAAGACGCCATGATTTGGCGCATTTCCTTGGCCACCATAAATAGATAGTTCACCACATGCTCGGGTTCGCCATTGAACTTCTTACGCAGCTCAGGGTCCTGGGTTGCAATGCCAACAGGGCAAGTATTCAGGTGACACTTGCGCATCATGATGCAACCAAGGGCGATCAGCGGCGCGGTAGCAAAACCGTATTCTTCAGCCCCCAGCAGCGCAGCCATGGCAACATCCCGGCCAGTCTTAATTTGACCATCGGTCTGCAGAACCACGCGCGAGCGGAGGTTATTCATCACCAGGGTTTGATGGGTCTCGGCAATGCCAAGCTCCCAAGGCACCCCAGCGTGTTTAATAGAGGTCAGAGGCGATGCGCCAGTGCCGCCTGAATCCCCGGCAATGACGATGTGGTCCGCTCGCGCCTTGGTCACGCCAGCAGCAACGGTGCCCACGCCAATTTCGGCCCCCAGCTTCACGCTGATACGAGCCTTTGGATTAGCATTTTTCAGGTCATGAATCAGCTGAGCCATGTCCTCGATGGAATAGATGTCGTGGTGGGGCGGTGGGCTGATCAAGCCGACGCCCGGGGTTGAGTGCCGCAGGCTCGCAATGTAGTCATCAACTTTGCCCCCGGGTAGCTCGCCGCCTTCACCGGGCTTAGCGCCCTGAATGATTTTGATCTGCAGCTCATCGGCGTTGCTGAGGTAGTTAATGGTGACCCCAAAACGACCGCTGGCTACCTGTTTGATCGCCGAACGCTTTGAGTCGCCATTTTCCATGGCGATAAAACGCTTAGCGTCTTCACCGCCCTCGCCAGTGTTGGACTTGCCGCCCATGCGGTTCATGGCGATGGCCAAGGATTCGTGGGCTTCCGCACTGATGGAGCCAAAGCTCATGGCGCCGGTTGCGAATCGTTTGACGATCTCGCTGGCAGGCTCAACCTCATCAAGCGAAATACCCGTTTCCGGAAAATTGAAGTCCAGCAGGCCGCGTAGGGTGGCCTTGCGGGTATTGTCATCGTTCACCTGATTGGCGAAAGCCCAATAGGCGTCTTCGCTGTTGCTTCGTGCCGCTGCCTGTAGGCTGGCCACGGACTTGGGATCCCACATGTGGGTGTCACCGTGCCGACGCCAATGGAAATCGCCCGGGTTCGGTAACACGCTGACGCTCGCCTGATCTCTTTGTGGGTAACCAATGGCGTGGCGGCGCTGCATTTCTTCCGCCAGTACATCCATAGAAACACCTTCAACTCGACTGGCGGTGCCGATGAAGGATTGGTTGATCACGTCTTGGGCCAAGCCCACGGCCTCAAAGATCTGCGCGCCTTTATAGGACTGCAGGGTCGAGATGCCCATTTTGGCCATGACTTTGAGCATGCCCTTGGCAACGGCTTTACGGTAGTTGCGAACCACGTCATCGCTGGTTTCGACGCCGCTGACACTGTCGAAGGCGCCTTTTTCTTGGGCGTCCCAAAGTGCTTCAAAGGCTAGGTACGGATTGATCGCGTCGGCACCGTAGCCTACCAACAGGCAGTGGTGGTGAACTTCACGAGCTTCGCCTGTTTCAACGATCAGGCCGATTTGGCTTCGCTCGGCTTTACCGACCAAAGAGTGGTGAACACTGCCTACGGCTAGTAGGGCGCTCATGGCCACACGATCGGTGCCCAGCGCACGGTCGCTCAGCACCACGAGGCTGTAGCCATCGGCGATGGCTTGGCTGGCTTCTTGGTTAATGCGCTGCAGGGCCTCTGTCAGCCCATGCTGTCCGGAGTTCGCTGGATAGGTAATGTCGATGGTGGCAGTGCGCCAGCCCCGATGATCCATGGCGGTGATGGAGGCAAGCTCTTCGTTGGTCAAAATTGGATGCGGTACGCGCAGCCGGTGGGCGTTTTTTGCTTCGGTCTGCAGCAGGTTTTGCTCCGGGCCGATGTAGCAATCCAGCGCCATGATGACTTCTTCGCGAATGGAATCGATGGGCGGGTTTGTAACCTGCGCAAAACGCTGTTTGAAGTAGTCGTACAGCATCCGTGGCTTGTCCGACATTACCGCTAGGGCCGCGTCGTTGCCCATGGATCCAAGGGGATCTCTGAGTTCCTTAATCATCGGTAGCAGCATGAACTGCATGGTTTCTTGGGTATAACCAAAGGCCTGCATACGTGGCGTAAGGGTCACGTGGTTCAAGGCCTTGCCGGCGACCTGAGGTAGATCGGTCAGCTCAATGCGCTGCTCCTCAACCCATTTCTGATAGGGACGTCGGCTGGCCAGATCGGTTTTCAGCTCTTCGTCAGGAATCATGCGTCCTTGTTCAAAATCGATGAGAAAAATACGTCCGGGCTGCAGCCGTCCTTTTTCCACAACTTTTGCCGAGTCTACGGGCACCACGCCGACTTCGGATGCCATGATGCAAATGTCGTCGTCAGTAATGTAATAGCGCGAGGGCCGCAGGCCGTTGCGGTCGAGAACCGCGCCGATGCAGGAGCCGTCCGAGAATGCTATGGACGCAGGTCCATCCCAAGGCTCGATCAAGCAGGAGTGGTATTCGTAGAACGCTTTTTTCTCTGCGGACATGCCTGCGTGCTGCTGCCAAGCCTCTGGAATCATCATCAGCAACGCTTCTGGCAAAGTTCGACCAGACATCAGCAGGAATTCCAAGACGTTATCGAAGGTGCCGGAGTCCGAGCAGTCAGGCTCAACGATGGGGAACAGTTTTTTAATGTCCTCGCCGAAGTACTCAGAAGCCACGGTTCCTTCCCGGGCGTTCATGGCATTGATGTTGCCCAGTAGCGTGTTGATCTCACCGTTGTGGCTCATAAATCGGCTGGGTTGAGCGCGATCCCAAGACGGGAAAGTGTTGGTGCTGAACCGGGAGTGCACCATGGCCATGTGGCTTTCGTATCCAAGATTTGTCAGATCCGGATAAAAAGGGAACAACTGATCCGGGGTCAACATGCCCTTATAAACGATGACGTTGGTGGACAAGGAGCACATGTAAAAGAGATGGGACTGGGTGACGGAAGCATCCGCTCGAACTAGGTGCGCGCTGTGTTTACGAATGGTGTACAGCTTGCGCTCAAAGGATTCGTTTTCCATACCACCGATGGCGCCCTTGCCAACGAACAGCTGCTCGAATGCAGGCATCGCCGCTCTGGCGGCCTTTCCGACATCGGCAATATCGGGGCTGGTTGGCAGTTCGCGCCAGCCGATCAGGGTTTGGCCGGCGTCTTCGATTGCTTGGGCGATGACGGCTTTGCAGGTTTCTCGCTGGTCAGGGTCTGTCGGTAGAAAAATGTTGCCCACACCGTATTCGCCGGGGCTGGGTAGCTTGCGACCGAAAAGCTCTTGGGCTAGATCGTTAAAGAAGCTGTGGGGCATTCCTGTCATTACGCCGGCGCCATCGCCGGTATTTTTTTCATAACCCACGCCACCGCGGTGCTCCATGCAGCAGTTCATGGCAAACGCGTCCTGCAAAATCTTGTGGCTTGGTCGCCCCTTGATATCGCAAACGAAGCCCACGCCGCATCCGTCTTTCTCGTTTGCGGGATCGTATAGCCCGTTCTTTTGTGGGAAGTTTCCGTTGAATGTCAGCGTCATAGATCGTCTCAGTTGTTTTTGTGCCGATGCTTTAAACTGCATCGACAAACCCTTACGGTGGACAGTCCGGCCAGCCAAGCGCCGGCGTCAAAGCAAGTGAAATGCTTGGTCGGCCATTTTAAAGGGTCACGGTGCCTATGCTGCGCGAGTAATGCACAACAGGGGCG
>JAQWIX010000095.1 GCA_029248675.1 Pseudomonadales bacterium
CTAGAATCAAAGCGTGAATATCATGGGTCCCCTCATAGGTGTTCACCGTTTCGAGGTTCATTACATGCCGCATAACCGGATATTCGTCAGAGATACCGTTACCACCATGCATATCTCTGGCAACTCGTGCTACGTCTAAGGCCTTTCCGCAGTTATTGCGCTTCATCAGCGAGATATTCTCAATGGGCAGGTTGCCTTCATCGAGCATGCGCCCCATGCGCAAACAGCCCTGCAGCCCCAACGCTATTTCAGTCTGCATGTCCGCAAGTTTCTTTTGCACCAGCTGATTCGCCGCCAAAGGCCGACCGAACTGGGTCCGCTCCAGCGTATAGGTGCGTGCGGCGTGCCAGCATGCCTCTGCGGCGCCCATGGCACCCCAAGCGATGCCGTAGCGAGCACGATTCAGGCAACCGAAGGGACCAGCCAAACCTTTAACGTTCGGTAGCAGGTTCTCCTCGGGTACAAAAACGTCTTCCAGCACAATTTGCCCTGTGACTGAAGCTCGAAGACTCAACTTGCCTTCGATTTTCGGTGTGCTGAAGCCTTCAAAAGCTCGTTCGACGATAAAGCCTCGAATTTCGCCATTGAGTTTGGCCCAAACCACTGCAAGGTCCGCGATGGGTGAATTAGTAATCCACATTTTAGCGCCGTTCATAATAAAACCGCCATCGACCGGTTTCGCGTTGGTCACCATGCTGCTTGGATCAGAGCCGTGATCGGGTTCCGTCAGTCCAAAACAGCCCACCCACTCGCCTGTGGCTAGCTTAGGAAGGTATTTCTCTCTTTGGGCCTCTGATCCAAAAGCATGGATTGGATGCATGACCAGGGACGACTGCACGCTCATGGCTGATCGATACCCTGAGTCCACTCGCTCTACCTCTCGAGCCATGATCCCATAAGACACGTAGTTGACGTTCGCGCACCCGTACTTCTCTGGTAAGGTTGCACCAAGCATTCCCATGGCACCGAATTCATTCATGATTTCGCGATCGAAAACTTCGTTGCGAAAAGCATCGCGGACTCGGCTGAGCAGCTTGTCCTGGGCGTAATCCTGCGCAGAACTTTGAATCATACGTTCTTCTTCCGAAAACTGGCCTTGCAGCTGGAAGGGGTCGTCCCAAGCGAATGGGGCTTTGTCATTACTCATGAGGGCATCCTTGAATGTGAGCCGCAAGGCTAAAGCAGGCGCTCGCTCCACGCAATGCTATCGAGCTTCGGCGACCTTTTGCCCAAGTTTTTTGGCCCTGCAAGCAGCCATGTGCTTCGACGAATGCTTACTCTCAGGCTATTATGCATCGGCATTAACCCTAGGAATCCCACATGACTGACGCCGCCACTCTGCCCCCCGCCATGGACGAAGACACCCTCAATCAGTTGATCGATGTGGTTCGAAAATTCGTTAACGAGCGCCTGATCCCGCTTGAGGCACAAGTGGCGGAAGAGGATAAAATTCCCGAGGACGTTGTCCAAGAAATGCGTGACATGGGACTTTTCGGGCTCACCATACCCCAGCAATATGGTGGCATCGGACTGAATACCTTCGAAGAATGCCGAGTGGTCATGGAGTTAGGACGAACCTCCCCAGCCTTCCGCTCCATTATCGGTACCAATAATGGAATCGGCTCCCAAGGCTTGGTCATGGACGGAACCGAAGAGCAAAAAGCGTTTTATCTGCCTAAGTTTGCTAGCGGTGAAATCATCGGATCCTTCGCTTTGACCGAACCGGATGCAGGGTCTGATGCCGGTTCGCTGACCACACGCGCGGTGCGCGATGGGGATGACTTCGTTTTAAACGGTACCAAGCGCTACATTACAAACGCGCCCAGCGCTCAATTATTCACAGTTTTTGCTCGCACGGATCCAGACACCGCGGGCGCAAAGGGAGTTAGCGCGTTTTTGGTCGATGCCGACACACCGGGGATCACCCTCGGTGCTCCCAATACCAAAATGGGGCAAAAAGGCGCCCACGTTTGTGACGTTATGTTTGACGACTGTCGCGTGCCCGCGGATCGTCTGCTGGGTGGTCCAGACAAGCTTAATAAAGGGTTTCAGAGTGCAATGAAGACCCTTGATCGAGGTAGGATCCATATCAGCGCCCTGTCCGTCGGCTGCGCCGACCGCCTCATCGACCTCTGCCTTGGCTATGGAAAGGAACGGAAGCAGTTCGGCCAACCCATTGCCGAATTTCAGCTCTTACAGGGCATGATTGCCGACTGCAAGGCCGAAAGTTACGCGGCCCAATGCATGGTCTTAGACGCCGCGAAACGACGGGACGCTGGGGAAGCGGTCAACACATTGGCCTCCTGTTGCAAACTCTTTGCTACCGAGATGGTGGGACGCGTAGCCGACAGAGCGGTTCAATTCCACGGCGGCGCCGGCTATATGGAAGAGTACGCTGTAGCCAGATTCTACAAGGATGTCCGGCTCTTTCGGATCTACGAAGGCACCAGTCAAATCCAACAGAGCATCATCGCTCGAAACATGCTGCGCGACTTCGACGGCTAGTGACTTGGGAGGTGGGCCTAGGTCCGCCTCAATTAAAACAGGCGCTGTAGATCAGGACATTCGGGCAGCATTGATCTGCCCTGCTAGCGCCTTGGCTGCCTGTCCTGCTTTGTCCGCATAATCCTTACCCGAGCCAGCGTAGATGATTCCTCTAGAACTGGAGATGCAAAGACCATTCCCCTGACTATCTAATCCGCACTTAAGAACCGCCTCAACGTCTCCACCCTGAGCACCAACACCGGGAACCAACAGTGGCATGTCACCGACACAGGCCCTCACTCGGCCCAGTTCCTCGGGATAGGTTGCACCGGTGACTAGCATGCATTGATTGTTGCGATCCCACTGACGCACCTGCTTGGCAACCGCCAGGTACAAGGGCTCGTCGTTAACGTCAACGCCCTGAATCCAATCGCTGCCGGCATTGCTGGTTCGGCACAACACGATGACCCCTTTGTCTTCGTACTCTAGGTAGGGCGCAAGGCTGTCGTAGCCTAAATAAGGGTTAACCGTCACCGCATCTGCTCCATAACGCGAAAACGCCTCTGTCGCGTAAAGCGCCGCGGTGCTTCCGACATCACCTCGCTTGGCATCCAAAATCACCGGAATTTGGGGGTAGTTGGCTTGAATGTAAGCTATCAGCTTGGCCAATTGGTCTTCGGCTCCAGCAGCAGCGAAATGGGCCGCCTGAGGTTTAAATGCGCACACGTAGGAAGCCGTGCCATCCACGATCCCCTTACCAAATTCCAGCAGCGGCTCCCGATAATCCCGAAGGTGTGCGGGGATCTTTTCCAACTCCGGATCGATGCCTACGCATACTAGGGAGTTAGCTGAATTCCATACGCTCTGTAATCGGGTATGAAAGGTCACGAAGCGCGCCCAGTGACAGATTGCTCGAGCAGTGTTTGTCGCATTTCAGGATCTTGCATCACCCGCTCAATGGTCTCGACGATGGTTTGAGTTTGGCTATCCACTTCCACGTTGACCAAGTCGCCGACAGCGATGCGTCCGAGCGTTGTTCTTTCAATGGTTTCCGGAATTAGGCTGATGGAAAAAGTGCTGTCCTGACGGTTTACGCTGGAAACGGTTATGCTAGCCCCGTCTACGCCAACGTAGCCCTTGTGCAAAATAAAACGACCCCACTGGTCGTCAATACGGAAGGTCAGCACCCGATCATTGCCTTGGTGATGCAAGTCACATAGCTCTGCCGTTGTCGTAATGTGGCCAGAAACGATATGGCCGCCTACCTCATCTCCTACCTTAAATGACCGCTCTACGTTGACTTGCGAGCCGACAGCCAAGCCGCCGAGATTCGTAGTGCGTAGGGTCTCAGTAATAATATCGAAGCACACCGCCCCATTGTCTCTGGACCGAGTTACCGTCAAACAGGTGCCGTTGACCGCCACGGAAGCTCCCAACTCGATGCCCTCTGCGAGGTCTTTCATATCCAGTTCAATACGACTCAAATCCCCCTCGTCTTCTATGTCTATAACGGTAACAAGGTCTTGGACGATTCCTGTGAACATGGTCGATCTCCAAATCTGCAAAAAAAAAGCCGGCTGTAAACCGGCTTTCCTGAAAGTGGTTAGGCAAGCTTGCTTTAGCCGGCAGCCGCAAGTGCCTCTAAACGAGCCTTCTCACGATCAATAAAGGTGATCCATTGACCGCAGGTGCGCTGACTGGCTTTGTCGTCTTCGCTGCGAGCCACCCGGCGACATTGTACAAAAGAATCTCGAGCAGCGGTTAGCCGTTGCATGTTGTACTGGCACATACCCTTAACCACATGCACCGATTGAACCTTACGCAAACCGCCTTTGTCCAAAGCTCCTGAGGCAGACTCGACGCAACGGGCAAACTGATCGTCCTCTAGGTACAAATAGGACAGTCGTTCGTAAATCTTGCCATCTTCCGACAACTCGGCCGCTTCCTCGTAAACGTCAATTGCGTTGTCCACTTCTTGAGACAACTGCCATGCTTGACCCAATGCCTGTAAGTTTTTGGCATCGCGTTCAACGTTTTCTGCCTTGAGGCCAGCAACAAGTACCTTTGCGGCCCGATAAGGCACTTCTTCTTGCATCAAAAGACCAGCAAGGTTTGTGTAATCAGTTTTACGCTCAAAGAAGCCGAGTGTATAAGCTGATTCCAGCGCATACATCTGCTCTTTCTCGTAGCCTTCCTGACCGTATACGCCAGCAAGACGAACCCAGTGCTCTCTCTTCGGGAACTTCTCAACCATCACCTTCAGAGTTTCGATCACGTTGGGCCAGTCTTCTTTCTCGAAGTACAAAAACGTCAGCAAGCTCCACTGCTGCTCTTTGACCGTAGTCCCGCGCTCTTCAGCGATTTGCATACCAAGCTCCATCTGCTCGATGGCCTTGTCGTAGTCCTTCATCTGGTAGTAAACCGTCGCCATGAAGAAACGCGGATCCGAGGATGGGTTTTGCGCCTTGGAGATCCAAATCTCCATGTACCTCAGTGCTTCTTCGTAGTCCTCTTGAACGTAGCTCAGTTGGGCAACGGTATACAGCGTTGTAGTCTCCAAGCCTTCCGGGATTTTCTCGCCCTGTGCGGCAACGATCTTGTACTCTCGCAAGGCACCGTCGTAGTCCTCTTTGAGGTAATAGATATACCCAAGCATGTTGTGCAAGTTGGCTATTTCATTTTCGTTGTAACGCTTGCTGCGATCCAGAGCCTCCACAATCAGGGCTTGGGCGCCTTCGTAATCTTTGGCATCAATCAGCTCTTGGCCTTCGCCAAGCTTCTTATACACCCGCTCGCTTAGAGACGGTACACGCCGTGTTTTTTGTCTCTTGGCCGGCGCTTCCTCAGCCACCGCCTTTATTACCACCACACCGTTCAGCGCATCGTGAAAAGGAGCAGCCACACCTGTTAGCGCAACCACCACGCCGAAAACGGTAAGGCCTCTTGCTAGCCGCGAAAAATCTATAAGCGTTGTGCTTTTATCTGCTTTGATCTTTGTCATCGTAACAACATCTCCTGATGCTTTACCTCGGGCGACTGGCGCATGCACCGCCGCCTTCCTATTGTGCTCTAAGGGGCGCTTAACGCTAACCTTCCGCTAGCTCAAACGTGATACGGGTTTTAACGCCAGCAACATCGATTGCTTCACCATTCACAACCTTAGGCTTGTACTTGTACTTCATTGCAGCGTTTATCGCCGCCCGATTGAAGATACCCGGTGGCTTGGCCTCAACGACCACCGGATCACGTACAGCGCCAGTTTTCGTAACAATGTATTCCAAAATCACGTAGCCCTGAATGCCCCGGGTTTGTGCCCGACGTGGGTACTGAGGTGCCACCTTAACGATAGGCAAATACTCACCATCGGAGCTGAACCCGCCCCCTTCAATGGAAAGGTCTACGTTCACATCCACTGCGCCCACATCCACACCGTTTGACACATCAGATGCCTCAAACTCTGGCTTCGGCATATCCGGCGGCGGTTCATCTGGTGGCGGCGGCGGTTTGGGTTTGCGTTGCTTGGTTTCGATGTCTTGATCGTCTTGCAAGCGCACAAAATCCAGCAACTTGCCTTTGACGCCTTCATCTAAATTAGCTTCATTGGTAGCAATGATGGCCTGCATTAGGAAGAACAGTAAGAATGTGACCAAGGCTCCAAGGCCAACGCCTATCGCGTAACGAGCGACCATAGTACTACCTGCCTAATTGTTTTCGGTTGAGATTGCCACTTCGCGCATTCCAGCGGCTCGTGCGGCGTTCAGAACAACCATGAGTTTTTCGTTAGTCGACGTGCGATCCGCCTGTACGACTAAGCCACCCTTGGGATTTTCAGCGTGGAGACGCTCGATGTGTGAGCGCACTGACGTTGGGTCAACTCGCTTCTTATCGATCCAAATATCACCAGCCGGGCTAATCGCCACAAGCAGCGCCACTGTTGGCTTTTGCTCTGAGGTCTGGGCGTCGGGCCGAAGCACGTCGATGCCGGCCTGCTTAATAAATGTCGCGGTGACGATAAAGAAGATCAACATGATAAAGACCACGTCCAACATGGGCGTCAGGTTGATATCTGCCTCTTCCTCGTTCCTTGAGATGCGCTTCATTTTTCTGCGCATATATTTTCTCCTCGACCCTGGCTCTAATGATCCAGGGTTAATTGATCCTCAAAAAGCTCGGTTTCGTACTCGACCTTTCTCTTCAGATACGTGGTCCCCACCAGCCCCGACAGTGATGCAATCATCCCAGACATGGTTGGGATAGTTGCCATAGATACACCGGCCGCCATTGAACGTGCGTTACCGCCTTGTGTTGCCATGGCGTCGAACACCGCAATCATCCCCGTTACTGTGCCTAACAGACCGAACAGTGGGCAGAGGGCCACACAGGTTTCGATGATCGGCATGCTGCCGGCGATGCGAGTAGCACCATCAGAGATGATGCCTTCCCGTACTTGATGGGCACTCCAAGACTTCCGTTCCGCGCGGCTTTCCCACGTGGTGGAAGCCT
This sequence comes from Pseudomonadales bacterium, assembly GCA_029248675.1. Lineage (GTDB taxonomy): Bacteria > Pseudomonadota > Gammaproteobacteria > Pseudomonadales > Azotimanducaceae > UBA4421. Next base: position 6,988 of record JAQWIX010000095.1, read on the forward strand.
GAAGAACGAGATCTTTGTGCTCTGTTCGAAAAAACCAGACCCGCTCGAATATAAGGCTCCACATCAGGAAGGTGATGGCAGCGATGAACCAAAGTACATCGCCTCCCATTTCCATAAACCGGATGATTGCCAAGTAAGCGTCGTTAAACATATTGCTGCAGCCTCCTTCGACTTAAGCTCTTACTTAACCTAACGTCTTTCCGGACTTTTCAGCATGATCCGCAATAATTCCAGCGCTCTGCTCTTCAATGATGTGCACTAAGCCACGAGATCGTGAACTCACTACCGCATGCAGTAACGTTGTTGGAATCGCTACGCAGAGACCCAATACCGTGGTCATCAACGCTTTCGAGATACCGCTGGCCATGGTCTTCGGATCACCGGTACCAAACAATGTGATTGCTTGGAACGTTTCGATCATACCGATAACCGTACCCAATAGACCCGTTAACGGTGCTACGACGGAAATCACTTGAACCAGGTTGATGTATTTCGTCAGCGACGGTGTCTCTGTCAGAATTGCTTCACCTAACTTCAGTTCCAGCGTTTCTACATCGACTTCCTTGTTCTCGTCATAGACCTTGAGAACGCGTCCGAGCGGGTTGTCGTCACGTGCAACAGGATCCTTGCGCTGAGCGGCGACCTTGTTGCCGATCATGAATAAAGTGATAAAACGCTCAATAGCTAGGAGCACACCCAGAATACCGCCGAGGATGATTACAGAACCGACTTCGCCACCTTGGCCATCACAAAATGGCAGGCCACATTCACCAATGGCACCGAACGGCGAGCCAATACGCTCACCCAAGGTGGCTGCTTGAATCAATAGCGCAAGCAAAGAGCCACGT
>JAQWIX010000098.1 GCA_029248675.1 Pseudomonadales bacterium
CCATGTTTTTGCGCACTAACCTTTTTACCCACGAAACCATTCCTGCACTTCCTACCACTAGACCCAAGGCGGACCAGTGTTTGATCCCGGAGCAGGCCTCTTATCAGCAAACATGTAATTCCTGGGTATATCGGCATTCAGCGCCCCGGATTTTAGTGCATTCGGGGGAGCCTGTGCCTCTGGCCGCTAACCGTGTCCTTGTGACGATTCTTGCAAGGGGGCAGAGCGGCTAAATCAGAACCGTCGTTCACTCCTGCTGGGCTGCCTGTCGCCAAACCCGCAGAAAGTTACCGCCCCAAATCTTGGTGACATCTTCCTGACTGTAACCTCGGGCTAGCAGCCCCTTGGTGACATTTAGTGCTTCGCTGGCGTCCGCATAACCATCGATACCGCTGCCATGATTGAAGTCAGTACCAATGCCGACATGATCCACACCAACCCGCTTTGCAATGTAATCCACATGATCCAGCATATTGTCTAGATCGATGTCATCAAGAAGCCCACGGACATCGGTTAAGAACCTGGCCTTCACCTCGGCGTCTTGGATCTCCCAATAGAGCTCGAAGGGATAGAGGTAATCTTCGTCTATGCCCGCAGCCAGCCGGACATCGCGAATGGCTCGGTCCAGTTGGGCGTTGGCTGAGTCAAACAAATAACCCCTAAACGGTGCCACATGAATCACCCCGCCCGTGGCGGCCATTCGGTCAATTTCTTCGTCACTGAGATTACGGCTTACTGAAGTTAACGCCTGCACATTGGAATGACTGGCGATCACCGGAGACGTGGACAAGTCCATTACCTGGAGGGCCGCTTGGCGTGAAAGCTGAGAGATATCAACAATTCCGCCCAGGGCGTTGATGCGGCGTATGGCTGCCACACCCAAGTCAGACAACCCTCCGTGCTCGGCGTCCGGCTCCCGGCGTCCGGTGGCCGCCATGAAGAGTGGTCTGGAGGAATCAGCAAAATCGTTGTGCCCCATATGGGTCAGAGCGAACACCCGCACACCGGCTTCAAACAGCTCGTCCACGTAAGTTAAGTCCGTTCCCAAAATCAGCGCGTTTTGCATACCCAGAATGAACCCCAGCTGCCCTTGTTCGTTGGCGGCCAGCAAACTTTCGGGGTCTGTGGCGATCATCGCGTTATTCGCCGGGTCTGCCGCCATGGCCTGTACCGCAGCCAGTTCGTTTTCGGCGATCTTGCGCGCATCGGCAAAGCCGTCGGCGGTTCTCGGCTTTGGACCAACGGCAATGGACAGCACCACAGCGTCTAAACCGCCCGTGCGCATCTTGTTTGGCGCAACTTGGGACAGGCCATCCGGACCAACGTAAGCCGAAGGTTGGCCCGGAATCTCAATATCCGCATGAGCGTCAATGGTCAGCGCCTCACGGTGTATGGTTTGCGCATCAGGCTTGCCCGCATCGGGCTGAGGTGTCTGGTTGGTTTCGCCGCAAGCTTGCAGCAGCAATAGAACCAGCGAAAAAGAAATCAGTTTGGGGAGACGAGGCAGCATGGTGGTATCCAACAGCAGGTTTTGACGCACTGTAGAGAGCGGAAGCTGTGTCGTAAACGCTTTTGTCGACTGGGTGCCACGAACCAAACCAAAAGCAAGTAGACAGCTAAGCACCAGCCTGTGACTATGCTTCTGGCGACGGAGCGAACCGCTTCTTCTGCCGATCACCCCTGTGTAAATCTGGGTCTCAATCAGGGACCCCCACGGTCTGGGAACCTAGATCGCGTGGATTTACGCCCCGGGGTGCCTGGCTTTTCGCTGACGTTTTAACCAATGCGCACGGAACCTCCGGCGCTTAGTACAAGGAACCACAGAATGCTAAAGCTCCACGGATTTTCTGCCAGCAACTACTACAACGTGCCCAAACTGGCGTTTTTGGAAAAAGGCGTCGAGTTTGAAGAGGTGCTGTCCTACACAGGCGTCGGCCCCAAGTATCGACCTGAATATTTGGATAAAAGTCCGCTTGGCAAGGTGCCTGCGCTGGAGACTCCGGAGGGATTCATCAGTGAATCCCGGGCCATCCTTGTCTACATCGAAGCGGCATATCCGCAAACACCCCTGCTGCCCAGTTCGGCCTTTGGACAGGCCAAGGTTCAGGAACTGTCACAGTTCATTGAACTGTACTTTGAACTGGCCGCCCGGCGAATGATCCCTAATCTGTTAGCAGGCACTGAGCCGAATCCAGACGTGCTAAAAGAGTTTGGGACCAACATTCGCAAAGCTGCCAGCGCCCTCGCCAAGCTTTCATCCTTTGAAACCTTTGCCTACGGTGACACGTTCACCCAGGCTGATATTGCCGCCATCTTGAATCTTCCCGTGGTCCGCGATGTAGGTAAGCGGTTTTTAGGCGAGGATCCCTTAGCGACTGTACCCGGCCTGGACGCCTATTGCGCTCGCATGGAGGAACGCCCTCACGTCAAAACCATTCGGGCCGACGCCCAAGCAGACCGCCCGGGTTTCATGGCTCACTTAAAGGCCCTTTACGGTATCTAGGCTCTCCAGCGGCGCTTCGGCGCCGCACTTGCCCCTAGGGCTATAGGTTTCGCTTGGTACCGCCAATACCCACTGGCGCGCTTTGACCGCCGGCCCTAGCCTTGGTCACCACCTCGCGGAGGGTGTACGGGGCATTCAGTTCTTCCGGAGAGGAATCCGGGCCGAGCTCCCCCACTCTTAGGTAGTCCCCTTCGTCTGCCGCAAAGCGAAAATCAACCGTCAGTCCCGCCGCTTCGCCTACTCCGCCGCTGGCACCGAAGCCATGGCCTTCGTTTGTTTGCGCGGCGTTGGTCGCCTGATAACCCATACGCTGCAGCAGCTTGGGACTGGCGCGACCCAGCACTTGGGGCTTTACCGACAACATCCAGTTTTCTTGCTGCCGAATGACCGGGTGCTGCATGCCATTGAGCATGACGATACGTGGCGTGTCGGTGTGATTGATGCCCGTACTGTGGATCAAACGGCCATCGGTGATCACGATGGTGCCGGCTTTGGCATCCAAATTGATGGCTGGTGGAAGCTTGCCGGCGGGCTTTTGGTCCCGAACCGAATCGGACAGGGTACGGTGGCTACCGGGAATGATCAGTGTCCCCCCAGTGTTTTCGTCCAGATCCGTAATAACCGACATCACGTTAATGGTCAGAGGGCTTCTGGAATCTAAAGCAATGTCCTGATCTTGGTGCAGCGCTTGGGGTACGCCGCCTTTCAAGGCGATGGAGGCAATCAAAGAATTGCTGATCCAGTTTTCGCCTAACGCCTCGGTAACCAGTTGTTCAATCAACGCACCGCCCTGAACCATGCTGGGGTGTTGCTCTAATAGCGCCTCAAAACACTGACCCTTGTTGACGCAGCAATTGATGTTTTGGCCGCTGGGTGTTTTCTGGGCAATCCCCGCAAGACGCTCGCCTTCGGCTTGCTCCAGCACACGTTGGCGGATCACGGCCACCTGTTCCGCCGAAAGTGCGTCTTCGATTTTGCAATAACCCCAGGTCACCATGTCGGACCGCAGGCGCTGAATGTCCTTTGTGGCGACAGGTAAATCTTCGCCATGCCAATACGGATGCTTGGCTGCAACCGTGGTATCGTAATAAGCGCCGGTTCGGTATTCCCACTGACCCCACTCACTGGAACGTTTGGGTGGGACAAAGTAAATGTCGGGATTTGCTTCCAGAACCGAAGGCATGGGATCTCTTGATGCCAGCTCGTTACGGTACATATGACCCTCAGATGCGGCCATGGTCGCCACGTGGGCAGGATCAAATTCTTCGGGTACAGCGCTCATGGCCTTTATTTTCCTCATGGGTAATGTTGACTGGGCTACCTGAAAAGGTGGCCCAGATTACTGTGAATTGCTGGGGGATTGAACCTGGGTTGGTACAAACAGTGGGAATCCCGGCAAGGATCACCTGTCCATACCCAGACAAGCCCGAGGAAACCCATTTAAAAACGAGTGCTAGGCGGTGTCTTCTGTTGAAGCCCCGCGCTTTTGATAAACATCCCGATATAGGCTGTCCAAGGCGCGAGATGCCGTACGAGTAAACAGACAAGGGATCAACGCGTGCACTAAGCAGGCGCCGGCAGCCAAAAACAAGCGAACCGCAAAACCCGTCGCCGCCAGCAGATGCTGAATATAGCTTTCATTGACGTCGGCAGGATGCGCCAACATAACTTTGTAGAAATACCGATACATATCCCAACCCTTTCTTCTGAGTGATGAAAGAATAGATCTATTGAGGCGGTTATTTTTCACAAACTTTGCGGCTATTATCCTCTACAACGCAATATTTACCTTTAATTAGACTAATCTATGCAGAATTTTGACAAGAAAGACATGGCCATCCTCCGAAGAATGCAAGCCGATAGCTCTGTCGCTGTTGCAGATCTGGCCGAGGAGATAGGCCTGTCGGTTAACGCCTGCTGGCGGCGGGTACGACGCCTGCAGGACGAAGTGGTGACAAAGCAAGTGGCAATCCTCGCGCCGGAGACCTTTGGTTATGGCCTAACCGCCTTTGTTTCGGTGCGAACCAATGAGCACAATGAGGATTGGCTAGCGCAATTTTCCCTTGGCATTAGCCAGATCAGCGAGGTGGTGGAATTTTACCGACTCAGTGGCCAGTACGATTACCTGCTGAAAATTCTTGCCAAAGACATTGCGGATTTTGACCGGGTCTACAAACGCGTCATCAAAATCGCGCCCCTAAGCGATGTCACCTCGTCCTTTGCCATGGAGCGGATAAAGTCTACGACTGCCCTGCCCCTTTAAAAACTCTCTGTTCAAGGCGTCTGCTCAAGCTCGCTCTTCGAGCTTCCCCTTGAGGCCGTCTCTTGGCGCTCGCTCTTCTTAGCGCTTTCTCTTTGGGCGATTTGTATGCGGTGCGCATTTCTGCAGGAACTCTGCCATGGCGGGCACAAGCTCGCCGATAAGATTTAGCCCTTGCGCCTCACCGGACTATTACAGACTGGCTATGGCCGGACTGGGGCCGCGTATCCCCCGGCGCAAAGCCGCATGAGCGGGCACCACGGGCTGTCCATCCCCCAGGTTGATCCACATACGATAGAGGCTTCGCCGCTCTTCAGGGTTAGCGGAATCGAAGAATTTGTCACGGCGATGCATAACTGCAAGGTTGTTAATAAACAACATGTCGCCGGGCTGCTGCATAAAGGTCAGCTGCATCCCGGGCTGGTTGGCCACCGCCTCAACACAGGTCAGCGCCGCCCGATCAGCTTCGCTAAAGCCGCCGTCAGAAACCTCCGCCGCAATCTCCGCCAGCTGAATATTCAGCCATGTGCTCATTCGGCCTTCATGCCAAGCGAAAACAGGAATCAAGTTCTGCTGAACTTTGCCAAGGTTTTTCGTGGACTCGGTATCGCCTTTCTCTTTGCGGGAATACAGGGCATAGCCACGCTTGAGCACCTCTAAATGCTCGGGATGGTTGGCCAGCATTTCGTTGTAGATTGAAAACAGACTCACCAGTCCATTCATACCACCCCGCGGCGCCTGACGAATGCAACACATGGCAATGCAGTCGCCGCCATCACAGTGAAAGCGCAGTTCATCGTTGCTCTCGTAACCCCGGGTATCTCTGCCTCGCTGGGCGCCAGCAAAACGGTCGGCGACAATGCTCAGTACCTCGCCCTTGGCGTTTTGCATCACCGGGTTACCAACCGCCACCCCGAGGGTCCAGAACACACGCCGCAGTCGCTCCGCGTCAGCAGCATCGGCTCCTCGGATCAGGGTAAATCCCCTGCCGAAGGCGAGCTCTTCCTTTGTTTGGTTGATGAGGGTCTGAACCTCAGTGGGGGTGTTTTCGACTGCGTCCGCGTTCAACCACAGCTCGCTACTGCTGGGCAGTTGATCCGCTAGCTGTTTGAGTCCGTCCAGTTGCCCAGTTGAAAGCTCCACCACCCAATCCGAGGGCTGTTGCAGGTCATCGCCCCGCCATCCCCGCCGATCCAATATGGGCGCACCCACAACATCATTCATCCGAACTCCCCCCATCCACGCCGCCGTCACTTGAGGCGGAAATCTACTGGCACATCACTCGATGGCGCAGTATTTCGACTCCAAATCCAACACGGCCAACAATCGGCCAAAGCCAATGAATTGGCCAATCATCATACCCAGCTCTAGCACCTGTTCGTCGCTGTAATGTTCCTTGAGCCGTTCAAAGAATTCGTCATCCATGTTGTGATGGTCTGTAGCCAAACGATCGGCATATTCCAGAGCCAAGGCTTCCTGTTGGCTAAAACCCTGTAGATCCCGGTCTAAATCCAGCCGAGCAATCTTATCCTCTGTCAAATCTCCCGCAGACTGCAGGAGTCGCACATTCAGTCACGTAAAGCAGTCGTTGTGCCGAGCAATTCTTAGCCGAACCATTTCGATCAGCGCGTCGGATAGTGAATACCCGTTACGGGCAGGCAGGTAAAACTGGTTATACGTCCGAAACAGCTCGCGACTGTGAGCCAGTCCTCGCAGGGTTGATGTGTCGTGACCCTGAGCATCCATCTGCTCGGCAACCCGGCGTGAGTCTTCATCAAGTTCATGGTTTTCTAGTAATCGGATGCGAGCCATGGTTTCTCCTAGTTAAGCCGACTTAAGCCAACGCCCTACATTCCAAGGCACCAGACATGGTGCTCTCTCTCCTCATCAGGTGCTGGCCTGACCGGCACCACAGCATTAGAAGTTAATGCTCTGAAGCGAGGAGCACAAGAGATGAGCATCAAGGACTGTCGTCCCAAGGGGCCCAAAAGCGCTACGAATTTCACGGCCAATGCCCGACACACCGGCCACACCAATGAAGAGATTTTGTTGATGAGTACCCTACGACCCAGCGCCCCATTCCGCTCCTGCAGCCAACCCTGCCCGATGGCCCGATCCTAGGGTTGTAGCGCTGAGGGTCCAGGACAGACTCAGCGCTAAAGGGTTTTCTGCTAGGGACTTAGCTTGGTAGGGTGGTTCTTTTGCAACGAAGTACCCTGCCATGACCGATCTGATCCTCCACCAATACCCGGGCTCACCTTTCTCCGAAAAAATACGCAACCTGTTTGGCTACAAACAGCAGGCTTATCAGTCCGTGGAAATTCCGGTCATCATGCCCAAACCGGACCTTATGGCCTTGACCGGCGGCTATCGAAAGACTCCGGTGCTGCAGCACGGTGCAGATATTTATTGCGACACAGGGATTATTTGTCAGCTTATTGACCGGCTGTATCCCCAAAATCCTATTTATCCCCAAGATCAAATTACCCAGCTTACGGCCGCCGCGCACTGGACCGACACCTTTCTATTTAAGGCCAGTGTTGCCGTGGCCTTCCAGCCCAAGGCATTGGAAGGCAACGATTTATTTAGTGACCCCGCCGCAGCTGAGGCATTCATGAAAGATCGAGCAGACTTCAGCAAAGGTTCTACCGAACTCGGCATGGACCTGAACGTTGCACTCCCCCATTGGCTGCAGCATATGACCCGGCTAGAACAGCAGTTGTCTTTAGCCGATTTCCTAGGTGGCAGCTCTCCCACCATTCTAGATTTTTCTACCTACCACTGCTGCTGGTTTGTTTACAAAAACGATGCGCTCAAGGGTGACTTAGCGAAGCTGCTGGCACTCGGGCACTGGATGGAGCGCATGGCGGCGTTCGGACACGGCCAGCCCACCAGCATCACTGGCGATGCGGCGGTAACCATTGCAAAAAACAGCAGTCCTGAGGCCATCGCCGCGAATGGCGGCCTAGCCTCTGAACCCTTTGACCCGGGCGCACAGGTAGAGGTAGTGGCCATCGATTATGGATTTCAGCCCACCCGAGGCGAACTGGTCCTTGCGTCCGGGGATGAACTGGTGGTGAAACGAATCGACGAGCGTGCCGGCGAGGTCAACGTCCACTTTCCTCGACTGGGTTTTCGAGTGAACCCAGTCCAGTAGCGTAGCCCACTCTGTCAACCCGCGCCGGCGCATTTCGCCTGTGTGGGGCACAAACCCGCCCGGTGTCTGTGAAGGCCAGTCAAGAAGCATTGTATGGTGCAGGCTCAATGACCCTTTGGTAACGTACCGCCTCCAATTTCGAGGCCATATCCATGCTTAGCGAGCAAAAATACGCGTCCATAGGCACCAAAAAACACAGTGGCCACCTCGTGTGGACACCGGTTTGGATGGCCTTTCTCGAATCCAAAAATGCTTACTACCTGTTTTCTGCCGGCGCTGCTGGGAAGGTAAAACGCGTGCGCAACTATGCGGACATCCAAGTCGCCCCGTGCACAGTGTCCGGAAAAATCACTGGCCCCGCTGCCCAAGCAACAGCCTGGTTAGAAGGCGATGCGGATATTGGCGAGGCTGCGTACAAGGCTCTGCGCGCCAAATACGGTTGGCAAATGGCCATCTTGGACTTTTTCAGCAAACTCAGCGGCAACTACAAAAAACGGCAATTGATAGGCTTTTCGCTATCAAACCCGGACCACCACAAAACAGCAGAAACCCAGTAACTGCATCTTCGCATTATCTTAGCCTTCTCTCGGCCTTGTCCTAGCCTCAGCCGGCGGCGGCACGTTGTTTACGATAGCCCGCCAATCCAATAAGCGCGCACCAAAGGGTCAGCCAAGCCAAATACACGGCCACATCGTCCAACGGGTTATGGATCTGCAGCAGGAATGTGGTTCGGGCCACGATCCACACCGCCCAGAAGACGACTAGGCGCGGAGTTTGATCAAGTCCAAGAAAGAACCAACCAATGGTTCCCGTAATGCTCAAAGCCATCAGCTGAGCCAGCGGCACGGTAAAAATCCAAAACAGCTCCCCGGTAAGGTCGAGGGACATTGGCGCATAAGGCACGATGATGGAGATAAACAACACATCCTCCAGCACGCCATTTACCAAACCGATAAACACCAAGCCCAGCCACATGAGGTTACTTCGTACATTGCGCACAGGAAGACTCCTAATCTACAACGGGCTAACCGCCACCCAAGATGGTACGAACGTCACTGAACACGGCTTTCCAGTCTGCTCTTGATCGGTACCCGGCTTCCGCCCACTTGGCTAGGATCTCACCGTCCGGCGACAACAGCACGACACCCGG
>JAQWIX010000102.1 GCA_029248675.1 Pseudomonadales bacterium
AAGGACACAGTTCCTTAGCGCCGGACGGTAACTGCGCCCGCAGCGCCACCTCACTGACACGCATAGTCAGCGTGCCCTCAGTGAAGATCACTGCTGGACTGCTCAACCGATCAAGCTGTGCCCCACGGTCAACGAAACAACTGAGGGGGAATGCCATACGCTGCCAATCACCGGAAGCTACCGATTGCAGCACTTCTGTAATGTCTATCTGGCCTGAACAGGGATACTCACAGTCCATTCGCAGCAACACCGTGGAACTGGGCGGCGCGACCACCTGAGCGTCAACTACAAGATAACCCTGTTGTTTGACGAGCTCTGTCATGTCCAAGGACTGCTCTGAGCGCCAGTACACCTGACTCCCCCCCTCGCCTCGACCGAGCCAAGTCAACTGCACGCTGTCCTCTTGAATGAGGCGGTCATAGGTCTGGATGTTCAGAGAACCCCCAGCAGTTGTCACGCTTGATCCAAAGATCTCGACTTCCCAATCCACCGCGTCACCGATGAACGTGCGCCATGGATCCTTTGCCGTTCCGCCAAACACCAGTCGATCCAGCTTGTTGGGCTTACCCACCGCAACTTCGCTTAACGTGCCGACCGCACCCGGGTTCGTATAACTGAGCCCGTAGCCGTATTCGAATAGAATGTCGTCTACCGGCAGGTCTGGATTGTCAGCGTTCAAATCAGCATTTGGCCAATCAAAGGACAGGCGGCCAGCAAAATCGTAACGCGGAGCACCGTCGGTATTGGCGACTAATACATCGGCGATTGCAGCCCCCTCGGAGCCCGGCAGCCAAGCCGCCACAAAGGCGTCCGACGCATTGAGATGGGCGTTCACCCACATGGGCCGACCCGACAGAAACACCGTGACTACCGGAATGTTCTGGCTTTTTAGACGTTGAAGCAAACGAAGGTCTCGCGGATCCTCCTGCTGCCAGGCTAGCGTGCCAACATCGCCTTGGCCTTCGGCGTAGGGGGTCTCTCCAAACACCACAATGGCCACATCTGGCCTGTCGGTGAAATTGCCATCAAGACTTAAAACAGCCTTGCCACCACCGGCTTCCAATACCTGCTGCAAACCAGCAAAAATAGATGTAGCGCCGGGAAAGGTCGCGTTGCTGTTCCCCGTACCCTGCCAAGTAATGGTCCAACCACCAGTTTGCATTTCAATGCTATCGGCTCCAGTACCGGCAACAAGCACGTTGGCCGATGCCGCAACGGGAAGTAACTGATTTTGGTTCTTGAGCATCACCAGAGACTTGCGAGCCGCATCCCGGGCAACGTTTCGGTGCTCTGCGCTACCCACTAGTTCTAGCAGAGGTTCTGCGCGTACAGAGGGTAGAGGCGCGTCGAACAATCCAGCTTCAGCCTTGGCAATAAGAATTCGGCGTACTGCTTCGTCGATGCGTTCTCGGCTAATTTCACCGCTTTCCACCTGATCGATGGTATTAAACAGCAGCGCTTTCCAATCCTCCGGCACCATGACCATATCAACACCCGCGTTAATCGCTTGGGCGCAACTTGCGTTAGTACAGCCTGGAATCTGACCGTGGCCGTTCCAATCACTGATCACAAAACCTTGAAATCCCAATTGATCGCGCAACAAATCGTTCAATATCGACTTGTCACCGTGAATCTTGGTGCCATTCCAGCTATTAAAGGATGCCATAACGCTGGTCACACCCGCGTCCAACGCGCTGTAATAACCTTGGCCATGAACCTCCAACAATGTTTCTAGGGGCACTCGAGTATCCCCTTGGTTAATTCCTTGACCCGTACCGCCGTCACCGATGAAGTGTTTAGCGGTGGCCAACAGGCCTTCGCTTTGCAACGCTTTGACAATAACACCGGCGTATTCCCCAACGATCTGTGGACGATCGCTGTATCCCTCATAGGCACGCCCCCACCTGTCGTCCAGCGGTACCGCCACCGTTGGGGCAAAAATCCAATCAATACCCGTTGCAGCCACTTCCCGAGAGGTGATTCGTCCGATTCTATCGATCAGCTCAGGATCGTTGGCGGCACCTAGTCCTATGTTGTGGGGGAAAATCGTGGCTCCAATGACGTTATTGTGTCCATGCACCGCGTCGGTGCCCCACAATAACGGAATACCTGAAGACCCCTGAGAAGTATCTAGTGAAGCTTCGCGGTAGGCGTCAGCCAAGGCCACCCAATCCTCAAGAGATGCGTTTTTATCTTGGTTAGGGAAGGACCCCCCACCGTTCAGAACACTGCCGATGCCGTAGGTACGTACATCGTCAGGGGATACATGCTTAATCTCACCCTGAATCATCTGGGCGACTTTTTGCTGAAGGCTCATGGAAGCCATCAGAGCGTCAACGGCTGCGCCGTGTTCGTTGCGTTCCACTAAGATTGACTCCGCTTCGGCATTGCCTTTTTCGCCTTTTTCTGCGGTTTTCGATGCATTGTCGCATCCAAGCAGACTCGTCAAAAGCAAACAAATGGTCCCGGCCTTTCGTACCAAGGTCATGAAGTGGATCCCGTTTCTAGACCAGCGCAAACCGTGTCGTCAGCGCTGTCAGGTTTAACCGATACGGGGCAAAACGAACTTTGCCCCGCTCATCTTTACTGCAATCTCTAAGCCGTGCCGACCGCGCCGCACTGGCTGCGCAACATTGGTTACGCAGCCTGAGCACGCAGTCATTCAAACTTCGCTTTACCGTTAGAAGTTTGCTCGCACGCCCAACTTGTAGACAGGCCCATGATCTTGAGACAAGAACAACATCTCTGGGCTACGAACCCACAGACGGGTGCCTTCGTCGGTCACGTTTTGAGCATCGAGGAAAACGGTCACGTTCGAATTGTAACGATATTGATAAGAGGCATCTACTTGGTAGCGGCTATCCACATACACAGGCTGCTTGTAATTTGCGAACCCTTGCGCAGTTTCAGCACGATAGTTCACCGCCAGACGCAGCGTATGCTTTTCGTTTTCGAACCAACCTGACAGGTTTCCGGAGTTACCGAACCCCGGCAGGATGAACTGATCGCCTATCACATAGTTATCTGGCTCTACGTCTCCACCGATAACGTAAGTGTAGTTGGCCTGCACACCAAACGGGGTTCCCTCGAACAGGTGCTGCAGAGAGAATTCAAGTCCACTGACGGTTCCTCTCTCGAGGTTGGCTGGCTGAGTGATATCAAACAGAGCGACAGGGTCACCTGCTTGACCGTCAACAAAGTAACCGCCGACAGCGTTTTGGCACATGTAATACGTAGCACAAACATAACCCGATATGCCTTTGCTGATGTCAACGCCCGCTTCCAAGGCCGACATGGCCCAACCCATTAATCCTTCGTCGCTTAAGTAACCGTGGTCCCAGATCGCGTTTTGAGCAATGCAATAACCGTCGCCTCCATTAATTTCAGCGTTAGAGCCCCATGGGGCCCAATCAGGAGGAGTTGGCCAACCTACATAGTCCGGACGACCATCCGCAACCCACTCACGTACACACGCCTGTGCAAGCAGACCGTTTTCGCTGTAGGCCGGATTCCGAAGGTCGCCGATTGGCTGTTGCTCACGAGTTTCGGAGCTGATGAAGTTTTTGATCTTCTTGCGGAAGTAGTTCACGGCTAAGTACGAGCCCTCTGCGTAGTAGTTCTCAAAGGCTATATCGAAGTTTTTCGACTCAAGAGGCTGCAGGTCAGGATTTCCGCCCGTAGCGGTAGGGGTAAAGAAACCGGTGTTGCCAATCTCAAGCTGAGTCTCAAGATCCTTCAAACTAGGGCGCGCAAGACTTTTACTGAAAGACATCCTAAGCACTTTGTTGTCGTCGATAGCCAGCGCCATGGCGAGGCTAGGCAACAGAAGACTTGAATCGCCAAAGTCTGTTTCTGGATTTACGCCGTTAGTGTAAGACTGCAGTCCGTTACGATATTCCCATCGTAAGTTCGTCGGTGCTGCATAGTTACTCGTTGATTGACTATCAGTCTTTTCGTATCGAAGTCCCGCTACGGTGTTCAGCGGAAGACCGAGCATTTCGGACTCAAAGTTCAGCTGGATATAAGCAGAATCCATATCCTCGCGAACATACTCGTCGCTATCTAGCGGACCTAAACTGTCACAGCACTCCGTAGGGACGTAGGTAGCTCCCGTCGCTTCTGGGATATCTGTGCTGTCTACGGCATCAGGATTAATCGTAGCGAAGGCCGCGGCAGCAGCCCGAGCGTCGATTTCAAAGTAGTAATTCGTGCCCAAAGTTGGGTTGAAGGAATTCATAAAGTTGCCCAAGGGGGTTCGGACAAACAGTGCGTCATCCCAATCGGATGCAAGTGGCGTAAAGCCGGTTAGAGCTTCCCCATCTGCATCGATACCAAAGTTCGAACCTCGTGACTGACGAACGAACTCATTCTTAGCCGAAGAAACCCCAAAATCGATAGACTTCAGAGCTCCATCGCCATCGGTGAACCAGGTACCCTTCAGTTGGACTTGGGTGATTTCGTTTTGCTGAAACTGATCATTAAGGGACAGCGAGGAGCCGACCATGTTCTCAGGCCCAAAGTCAACGTCGTAGCTGAAGGTATGAATGCCCTTTCTGCCGCCATTGGTGGTGGTGATATTGGCTTGTGTATCGGTAGAAAACCCTAATCGGTTGTCATAGATGTTGCCAGAAAGCTCCGCGCTGGAATCGTGCGCATCCAGCTCAAGCTGCAGATTCTCCGAGACATCCCACACTAAATTTAGGCCGACTGAACGGTTGTCAGTCTCGCTCTCGCCCCAGGTCACAGAGTGATCATAACCACGACCGCTCACAACAGAATCGGTGTAGGCGCCGCTATTAGCGATAGTTGCTGCAGTCGTGGACCAGCCACCCAGCCAAGAGCCAAACGTGGTCCCCTCAGAAGCGAAGTCAACACCAGACATGGTGTAATCTACCGTGGCGGTTACAGACTCGCTAATCATGTACTGGAACGTCGCCTGCGCGTTGGTGCGCTCGCGATCATTGTCCTTAATCAGATAACCCGCGGGCTCTTGGAAAAACGTAGATCCATCCGCTCTTCGGTTGTTATCTGTAATGTCCGCGGTGGCCGGTACACGACCAGCAAAGCGCGCGGGTGACAACCAGTTAGACTCCTGAGTGCCTTCTTCACGGTTGCTGCGTTCTTGATAAGAAGCAGACAGCGAAAAGCCCCATCGCTCTTGGTTGGTTGCATACAGAAGAGCTGCTTCGATAGGCGTTCCACCGTCTTCTGAAGTGGTGTCTTCCACTAAACCAACGCTGTAGGACTGCTTGGTGCCGTCTACCATCAGTGGCTTGGTGGTTACCATGTTAACGGTGGAGCCGATACCACCGGAAGGTAGGGTGCTATTGGCTGACTTGTAGATTTCAACAGCGCTTACGCCGGGGGACGCGATGTCACCGAAATTAAAGGAGCGACCGCCGCCGTCTTTACCCGCAACGGTAGGCATTTGACGACCGTTCAAGGTCACCAAGTTAAATTCTGGACCAAAGCCGCGGACAGCAATCGCTTGTCCTTCTACATTGCTTCGATCAATGGCAATACCCGAGACTCGGGCCAGAGATTCGGCCAAGTTTCCATCGGGGAATTTACCAAAATCTTCCGCAGAAATGGCGTCCATAACGCCCACGTTACTGCGTTTAATGTCGATGGCATCGAGCAAGCTGCTCTTAATTCCATAAACAATCACTTCTTCCATGATCTCTTCTTCAGCGTTTACTGCCATTGGCGACGCCAATCCCGCAGAAACTAGAAAGAAGCCCAACCATCGCGCCTTAAAGACAGATGACTTGTGCATAGCTAACAACCTCTAAAATTTGAAACCCAACCTCTATGACTGCCAGTGAATGACAGCTAGGGGTGATGGGCCTTACCTTGATGTTTGCCAGTCAAAAGTGCGGCGCAAGGGCGCACTGGGTACTCGGACAAACCTCTCCGGCGCGAAGTAGATCAAAAGTTGACAACCGGCCACAATGGGCATGCGACAAGACGGATCAAAGCTGGGTTAAAAGGGACTATTCGAAGACTCGGCGCAAACAAAAAGCTAACAAAGCCGCCCTCGGCTGCCCGAAGAGACTAGCGGCGCTTAAGTTGGGCCACTTCCGCTTTATAGTTGCGGCTCACTTTCAGCCGCACGCTGCCAGCAAGGGTTAACTCACTCTCACCTTTCGGCAAAGCAGTCACAGCGATTACCTTGCGTAAATTCACCACCGTGGAACGGTGAATACGGGCAAAGGGCCCCGGGGTCAGGCGCTCCTGCAGTTCCTTCATCGTACAACGCATAATGTGGGTATCACCGCTAGCATGAACACACATGTAATCTCCGGCAGCATCGACCCAATCGATGTCTTCGTGTGGGATCAGCTTCACTTCAGCCCCGTCGCGTATAGCCAAACGTTCTTCGGTTGCCATTGGATCGTTTGAGGCCAAATCACCAGCGTTCAGAGCCATGCTGCCCTGCATGTGTGACAAAACGTCCAAATACTTACCCTTGGTACCGCTTTGCAGGCCGCCCTCCTCCGCCAGCGCCAGAACCAGTTGCTGCCTGACATGGTCCAGCGATTCGGCCAAACGTTTTGGGTCGATGGGTTTGAGCAGGTAATCCAACGCATGCACACGAAAAGCATCCACCGCAAAGGAGTCGTAGGCTGTGGCGAATACAACGGCAGGTAATCGCTCCGGCTGAATTTTGCTAATCAGCTCGAATCCGCTCATGCCCGGCATTTGGATATCCAGAAACACCAAGTCCGGTGCCAATGTCTGAATGGCTTCCAGCGCCTTGGAACCACTTCGACAGGTTCCTATGACCTCAACATCCTCGTGGGCTGACAAAAGCGACGTCATAATATCCAAGGCTAGGGGCTCATCATCGACAATCAACGTTTTAATCATCGATATCTCCAGCCTTGCCTAATACCAGGGGGAAACTCAAATTCACTCGAAAACCTCCCAGGGCTGACTCTCCCAAAATCACCTGGCCCCGGTCTCCATGAAGCGTGGCCACACGCTCCCTCACGTTGGCGAGCCCGACGCTTGAACCCACAACAGCGGTCTGATTATCCGGGCGCCGATCTGGACCGGAGTCTTCTACCACTAGGTTAAGCCGGTCGTCGGTGGCGTAGCCAGAGATGCGAATCGACCCACCTTGCTCTGCCTGAGCAATGGCATGCTTTATGGCGTTCTCGATTAGGGGCTGCAACAAGAAACTCGGTACCAGGGCGTCGTTGACTGCTTCGTTGACATCGAAATCGACCATCAATCGATCAGAAAAACGGACTTGTTCAATGGCCAAGTAGAGTTTGACCGCATCGACTTCCTCCGCCAGCGGCACGCTGCGATTGGCACCGTGTTCAAGGGAGTACCGTAAAAACTGACTAAGGTTCAGCAACATGGCACTGGCCCGCTCTCCAGCGCCTTGATCTATAAGGGCATAGATGGAGTTTAGGGTGTTGAATAAAAAATGCGGATTCAGCTGATAGCGCAGCAATGTCAGCTGCCCCTCTTTGACAGCGGCTTCTGCACTTATGCGCCGCAGCACTTCCTCTTTTTGGGTGGCTTCAGCGGTGAGCAGTTGATCTCGTTCCGCCTGCAGCAATTGGTAATACTTAATACCGTGGTAAAACGCAGCCCAACATCCAAATATAAAAATTGAGGGGAAATACCAGCCGCCAAAATCGGCCCACAACCCCTCCTCTCCCGTCATCGCCTGGAACGTTGCCAAGCGAATGACCGCCCAGGCCAGGGCAAAGACCAGTACCGACACTGAGATAATAGCCGCCCGGCTTGTCCAGGAAGCACTCCAATAACTGCGAAAAACCAATCGCAGGGGCCAGCTGAGCGCAATCCCCAGAAGAGACTGGGACACGTTATGCAACACGTAACTTAGCTGGGGTTGGTTGTACCAAAGGTTGAGGCTAACGTAACTAATCAATGAAATACCCAGCCAACCGGCAAATTGAAGCACCCAAAATTGGATCTCGCGACTGGATAAAACAACGCCCCAAACGGAAGTGGCTAATACCGGGGGTCTGGTTTGGTCTGTGGTGAGCAGTTCGGCCACGTCCCTACCCTTTCTTTAAGCGAGCCCTATTCTAATGAGTACGCGCTAAGAAACCTAGGCGCATTGCCCATGCCAGCCGGGCCGATTTCGAGACACAAAACCCCTGAATTGGCTGCAAGGGAACGGCGTTATTACTGCATTTGAGTGAGGCGCACACTTCTTGAGGTGAAGAACCCGACAGACAGTTATAAAAAAACCCGCCGAAGCGGGTTTTTCTTGCGGGCTAAGCCCCTAATTGCGTGGATAAACTTTCAGCGTCTGTACCTGAGAGGTATTTACCACTGTCCGCATATCAGCAACTTCGGCGTTAAACGCAGCATAGGCTGGATGCATCAACATTTGCTGGCTGATAGCCCCCAGTTCCGCTTGAGTGCGAGCGCCGGTCCAAATCCAATGGGTGAACTTGTCGCGACCAAAAAAGACTGCGCCAAGTCCATAAGATCGCAGATCAACATCTTGGGCAACGGTCTCCATCATTTTCAGATATGCCGCCGCGTAGGCTGCCTGATCCTGTGGTTCAACTATGATGTCGAACTTCGAGAACGCGGAGTCTTGACCCCAGTCGTTTTCGTCCACAGCCGCGGGGCCCATGTACTCCATTACCGGCTGAGCGCTGGCTGAAAGTTGTTGCAAAAAGACCGCAGAGTCAGGACACGACCGCATGATTTCAGCCGCCTTTGCCTGATCTTCGATACTCTGGAAGGTATTGATAATGAAGTGAGTCGAGGTGTAACCGCCATTAAACACTTCCTGAGACAACGCCACATCGGCGGGGTATTGATTGCCACAGTCCGATGCCCAAAAGGTGTCCATAGCATCAACCACGCCGGCTGGATTAGCGACATTTAGATGGTAGAACGCGTAGAACGGGCCGCTGTCGGCATGATCATCTGCGATAGCGAAGTTTGTAAGAACCAAGGAGATCAGGAGAACGAATATTTTCATTGTTGTTTTTTCCGTTAAACGTTTACGAGACCGCCTAAGACTGTAGTCTTTATCACGGTGTTTGCACAACCGACAAAGCGCTGTCGCATCATCGACCAGGCCGCTTGGACCACTCCAACCAAAAAACACTCGGCAAACTGTGTGCGGTAGTTGAATGACAACGACCACCAGCCAGTTCCATCGATGTTGGATTTGCGGAACCGCTGTATTGAGATTGCTTACCACTGTCTTGATGTGAAAACCTTGGCAGTCGATTCACAAGTAATAGCTTAAGCACTCAATATGCAGCACTTTGACGACATCTACCGGCGGGCGGCTGTTCGCAAAGGTGGTGATCAGGCCTTGGAGGCCTTGCTCACGCCTGTAAAATCCACAACGAATTTAAAGAAGCTTACTGACGCAAACGTTCTGGCAGAGATGACCGCCTGCGTCTTTCGGGCCGGCTTCGTGTGGAAAGTCATCACTGCCAAGTGGCCTGGCTTCGAAAGCGCCTTCCATCAATTTGATGTTACACACTGCGCCATGCTGTCAGACGAGGAACTGGAGGCACTGCAGGGCAACACCGACATTGTGCGCCACGGCACCAAAATCGCCAGCGTGCGAGATAACGCGCTATATATCCTCGACGTCCGAGCAGAGTACGGCTCGTTTGGCGCATTTCTTGCGGCGTGGCCATCGTCAGACTTTGTTGGCTTGTGGGCACATCTGAAAAAAAACGGTAGCCGCTTGGGCGGACAAACCGGTCGCTACTGCCTTCGCTTTCTAGGCTATGACACGCCTATCCTGTCCCGGGATGTGGTGGGAGCCCTGATTCAGGCCGGTGTTGTCGACAAAGATCCTACGAGCAAAAAAGATCTGTTAGCCACCCAAGAAGCCTTCAACACTTGGACAGAACAAAGCGAGCGAAGCATGGTTGAGGTCTCTCGTGTTCTGGCTTTATCCATGGGCTAACTACCGGCGCCCCAGTCAGAGTGGTATCTTCTGGATCGAGGAACAATGGGAGAGTTGAAATGGAAATCACACCAACCGGCCAGGCCTGCGGCGCAAGGGTTGCAGGCATTGACCTAAGCCAGCCCCTAGACAGAGACACCATCAGCAGCATTCGCTCGGCCTGGCTCGAGCACCATGTTCTTGCCTTTCCGGACCAAAAGCTCAGCGACGACGATTTAGTCCGTGTAACGAACTATTTTGGCAACGTTGGTGAAGATCCCTATTTTGTGCCCATAAGCAAAAAGACACCTGTAGTCGCCCTGACTCGTCGCGCCGATGAACAAGCCCCAGTTTTTGCAGAAAACTGGCATACGGATTGGAGCTTTAAGCAGCATCCGCCCATCGGCACTTGCCTGTACAGCCTTGTCGTACCGCCCGTGGGTGGCAACACAGGATTTGCCAATCAACAGTTGGCACTGGCGCAAATGCCCGATGACCTGAGGCAACGTCTAGAGAACAAAATCGCCCTGCACTCGGCTGCCGCCGCCTACGGGCCTGACGGCACCTATGGCGAAAAAGATCAGGGTAACGACCGCAGCATGAAGATCTTGTTTTCAGAGCAGGCAAACAAGTCTGAGCCTCACCCCATTATTGCCAAACACCCGGAATCTGGTGCCGAAACGATATTCGGCACTGTAGGGTATATCCACACAATCCTTGGCTTGGAAGCAGAAGACAGCCGACAGTTGATCATGGATTTATATGCGTGGCAGACCCGAGAAGAATTTCAATATACCCACGTATGGGAACCGAATATGTTGGTAATGTGGGATAACCGTTCCGTACTGCACAAGGCCAATGGCGGCTATGACGGCCATGCCCGAGAACTGCACCGACTGACCATCGCCGGAGATCCCGCCTTGGCGCTGTAATGGGCGAATTTCCGGCAGAGAGATCAACACACAGCACCGTCTGACGATTCGGAATTCGTCCCGTCGAAGGCTTCCATACACCCAAAACTCAACATAAAGGAATAACAATGAGCGAATTTGAAAACAAAGTTGCCGTAGTCACCGGCGCTGGCGGCGGCCTTGGGAAATCCCACGCTTTGGAACTTGCTAAGCGCGGAGCGAAGGTTGTGGTAAATGATCTAGGCGGTAGTGGCGACGGCGTTGGCTCCAGTGATATGGCCGATGTCGTCGTTGATGAAATACGCCAAGCCGGTGGTATCGCCATAGCCAACAAGGCCTCGGTATCGACCCGAGAAGGCGCTAAGTCCATCATCGATGATGCCGTTGCCGAATTCGGCACCGTGGACATCTTGATCAACAACGCCGGAATTTTGCGCGACAAGAGCTTCAAAAAAATGTCCTTGGACGATTGGGACTTAGTTATGGACGTGCACCTTAACGGTAGCGCCTATGTGACCCACGCCGCTTGGCCCATCATGTATGAAAAGAATTACGGTCGTATTGTTCTCACCAGTTCCACCTCGGGTATCTACGGCAACTTTGGCCAAGCCAACTACGGCGCAGCGAAGATGGGCATGCTGGGACTCATTAACGTATTAGCCATTGAGGGCGCTGCGAAAAACATTCGCGTCAACGGCCTAGCACCAAGCGCCGCAACGCGCCTGATTGCCACCATTCCCGGTCGAGAGGACCTAGACCCAGAGAACCCAGAAGCAGACGTGCACCCCAAGCTGGTGACCCCTGCGGTACTGCTCATGGCTGGTGAAGAGGCTCCCAACGGCAAGGTCATTCAGGCGGGTGGCGGCCGCTTCTCCACTTGCGCAGTATTCAACAATGCCGATCTTGAGTTGGGTGTCGATGCTGATTACGAGGATCTACTAGCCCATAAGGATCAGCTACTGGATATGAGTGGTGCCTTGGAAGGTTGGAATCGAACCCGACGATAACCGCATTCGCCCAACCCTCTGGGTGGTGGCACAAAAAAGCCGGGCAATCCCGGCTTTTTTTGCCCGCTAGAAGCCTGTTTTAGAAACCAAGCAGGCTGGCGTAACGATCCCTGTGCTGAGCCTGATTGCCATAGGTTGTCTCCAGCACTCTCGCGCGCTTGAGATAGAGACCTGCGTCAAACTCATCAGTCATACCAATACCGCCGTGTATTTGGATGAGTTGGTTCGACATGTCGAACAAAAACTCGCCAGTCTTCGCCTTGGATATTGCGCTCATGGCGGCCTCGTCGTCGGCACCTTGGTCGATGGCAGTAACACCAGCTTCTGCGCATGAACGGGCCATTTCCTGGGAGGAATAGAGTTCCGCCGCCCGGTGCCCCAAGGCCTGAAAGGATCCAATAACCTTGCCAAACTGTTTGCGGGTCTTGAGATAATCCAAAGTCATCTCAAAGGCGTAACAGCCCACACCCAGCATTTCCATGGCGATGCCGGCACTGGCTCTATCCAACACTCGTCCGTATAGCTGACTTCCCTGCATGGCACCCAACAAGGCACCTTGGCCTACTTCAACGCCACTGAGAGTGAGTCGCGCATAGTCTCGGGAATCTACTGTGGACATGCCTTGCCGGCTTAAGCCCGCGCTGTCTGCGGGCACTAAGAACAGCGCGATATCGCCAGCATCGGTTTTGGCCGCCACCACAAACGTTGTAGCGCTCATCCCCTCAAGTACGAAGGTCTTGGCCCCATTGAGTTCATAGCCTTGGTCAGTGGCAGTCGCAGTAGTTTGTACCTGATCACGGTTATGCCGGGACTGTTCGTCCACGGCCAAGGTCAGGATCTCACTGCCGTCTACAATTTTCGGCAGCCACGACTGCTTTTGCTCTTCGTTACCCCCCAAATTGATCGCCGTCGCCCCAACATAGGCTGAAGCGAACAATGGGGATGCGCACAATTGCCGCCCCAACTGTTCTAGGATCAGTCCGAAGGTCAGGTAACCAAGGTCCGACCCACCGTAGTTTTCCGGAACCAAAATACCCGTCCAGCCCATCTCCACAATGGCCGACCAAGCCTCAGGGTCGAAACCCCCATCACTGTTGCTGTTACGAAAATCTCGAAATTTCTGTACCGGTAACTGACTTTCCACCCAAGAACTGGCTTGATCTTTAAGTATGGATTGTTCTTCTGTTAGCGCTGCCATGACTTGTCCCCTTTACTGCGTCGTTGTCGCTTTGTTGCCCCGTGTTCGACCTGAGTTTGCTAACCCTTTTGGGTAGTTTCAGGAAGTCCAAGCACGTTTTTAGAAATGATGTTGTTTTGCACCTCGTAAGAACCGCCATAAATGGACATGGCCTTCCCGGCAAGCCACTCCCGAACGATACCTAACTCTTCTTCGGCAAAATCGTCGCCACTCCAGCCGATTCCTTGGCTACCCATAATCTCCAGCGCAAGCTCAGCCTTGGTCTGGGCCACGCGAGTATTGGAGTTTTTCAAAATGGACGCCGCCGCACTGACCTCTACCCGACCCGCGGCTTCGGCGGTAATCCGCTCGGCAGTTAAGCGATGGGCTGTGGCGTCCATGTAGTTTCGCACCAGGCGTTGACGCAGATCTTTGTCTACCAGTGCGCCGTCTTCGTCTGAGCCAACGAAGCGCTGGGCCTTCACATGCAGTGGTTCCGAATCCAACATGCTGGCGCCTTGACCACCGGTCTGGCTTTGACGCTCATGCTGCAGCAATCGTTTTACCACGCTCCAGCCGTCATTTAAGTTGCCAAGCAAGTCGCCTTTTTCGGCTCGAGCGTCACTGAAATACGTTTCGCAAAATGGCGACACACCCGAGATCAGACGGATCGGCCGTGTTTCCACGCCTTCTTGCTGCATTGGCAGCATGACGAAGCTGATGCCGTCTCGCTTGCCCGCATTACTATCGGTACGAACCAGCGCCCCACACCATTGAGAAATATGGGCACCGGACGTCCAAATTTTTTGTCCGTTCAAAGCAAAATAATCGCCCTTGTCTTCGGCCTTGGTGGACAATGAGGCCAGATCCGACCCGGCATTTGGCTCAGATAACCCCAAGCACCAACGTATTTCACCACTGGCGATACCTTTCAAATGCTGAGCTTTTTGTTCGTCGGTCCCGTACTCGAGCAACGTCGGCCCTACCATGGTGACACCCATACCGGTCATATGCGGTATCGGGTTATAGGCGCCAGCTTGGAAAATCTCCTCGCCGATAACGTTCGCTTCTGGATGAGACAGCCCGGCACCACCGTATTCCACTGGCCACGTAGGCGCTCCCCAACCTTTCTCCGCAAGGCGTTGACGCCAGGTTTCCATGGCCGTCTTCACTTCGTCGTTGGCTCGGGCCCCGCTCTCACCACCCGCCAAGCCTGCTAAATCCTGACCCGCTAAACTGCTGGGAAAGTTATTTTGAACCCACGCTTTGACGTCCCGGCGAAAGACATCCAATTCACTGGCGTTTTCCATGCTTTATTTCCTTTTAATAAAATTTGGTCGCTAGAAGGTCAGGAGCACGATTACTCCTAACCTTCGATTTACTGTTGAATCCGCTCTACGGCCCTGATGTGAGTCTGGGCCTATCGATTCTTGGTGGTTTAAATGCGCTCAATAATCACTGCCGGCGCCATACCGCCTGCAGCGCACATGGTTACCAAGGCGGTAGATTGGCCCCGCCGCTCTAACTCGTCTAAGGCAGTTCCAATCAGCATGGACCCGGTAGCGCCAATGGGATGCCCTAAGGCGATTGAACCGCCGTTTACGTTCACCTTGGCGTGATCCACGTTTAAATCACGCATAAACTTCATGGGAACCACTGCAAAGGCCTCATTCACTTCGAACAGGTCGATGTCATCCAAGGTCATACCCGCCTTGCCAAGTACTTTCTTCGCCGCATCTACTGGCGCATTAAGAATGTACTCCGGGGAATGCCCCATATTAGCCATGGCAACGATACGGGCCCTGGGCTTGAGATCGTGTTTTTGAGCGTACTCTGGCGAGGCCATTACCAAGGCCCCTGCACCGTCTACCACGCCGGAGGAACTACCCGCGTGGTGGCGGTGTTCAACTTCCAAGCCCGGCCAGCGTTCCGCGACTAATTCACGATAGCTGCGCCCAGAATCGAAAAACTCCATATCCATCATGCCTTCAAAGGCTGGTTGCAGGTTCGCTAGGGATTCTGCCGTGGTCTGGGGTCGAGGATACTCTTCCTGATCGAGGGCAAGTGTGCCGTCAGGGTTGTGCACGGCCACCAAGCTCTTGGTGAAAGCGCCCTCTGCCAAGGCCCGCCCCGCTCGTTGCTGGCTTTCTAGGGAAAAAGCATCTAACGCTTCTCGACTGAAATTTTCTTCAGTGGCGATGATATCTGCCGCGATGCCGACGTTCAGCTGAGGATATTGTCGCCGAAGATCCAGGTTGCCTGCATCCAGAGGCGTCGGTGGCGCTTCGCTACGAGTGTAGGACATCATTTCCACACCACCAGCGACAATCAGATCTTCCATACCCGACATAATATTGGCTGCCGCAAGGTTCACCGAGGTGATGCCGCCGCCGCAGAAACGATCGAGGGTGACGCCAGACGCCTTAGTAGAAAAACCTGCATCCAGCGCTGCCATGCGGGCAACACACGCCCCTTGCTTTTGGAACTGGGTGCTACAGGACATGATCACATCGTCAATGTCGCTGGTATTTAAGTTACTGCGCTCAACCAATGCCTTCAGCACTGTGGACAGTAGCTTCTGGGGGTGTACTTCCCATAGCGCGCCCTTGCCCTGCTTACCTACGCCTCGGGGGGTTCGAGCTGCATCAATAATCCAAGCTTCACTCATCGGAGCCTCTCCTCATCTTTAATAACCAACGCATAGTGCGGCATCACCGCCCCCCAGTCACCTCTTGCAGGGCGCTAAAAAATAGGCTTTACGAGACAAAAATAGACCGCGCAAATCGAGCTTTCTACCCGGCCAGCCGGGATTTACCCAAAAGATCAGGTGACGGCCAGTGCAATTTGGGTGACTCTTGATGGCGCTAATTATCAATCAACCGCGGAGAGCTGGGTGCTCGAGACCGTCGGACCAAACACGTTATTTCTACTCTTCGCCGGCGTTTTCTTTGTTGGCGCTTCGGTAGGCAGTTTTATCAATGTGGTCGTGTATCGATTGCCTCTCATGGCTATGGAGGCTGAAGCCGAAGACTCGCGCTTCAACCTGGCATGGCCCCCATCCCATTGTCCCCACTGTAGCGCGCCTATCAGGCCTTGGCACAACATCCCCGTTCTCAGCTACTGTTGGCTTCAAGGCCGTTCAGCCTGCTGCCGGCATCGAATATCACCTTTGTATGTCTTTGGCGAAATCAGCGCCGGTCTATTAGCAGTGACGGTGATGCTGATCCTCAACCCTATAAATTCGTCGGATGTGTTAGCAGCCGCTTGGAGTGGAATTCTTGTTTGGTGGCTACTGGCAATCGCCTGCCTCGCCTGGCGGCACCCCGGCTCTACCGGCACCCTATCGCAAACCTTGCTCTGGCTCGGACTCCTGGCGAACCTACAGGAGCTGTTCGCCCCCCTTCACCAAGCCGTATTTGCCGTCTGCTGTTGTTATGGCCTTGGCTGGCTTGCGATCCTTTTAACAAGTCGAGACCAGCAACACGGCAGCATTCAGGCCCAGTGCGGAGTGCATCTGGCAGCCGCCGGCTTTGGGTGGTTCGGGTTCTCGCTGATAACAGCGTCTACCGGCATTATCGCTGCGATCTGTGTCACAGCTTTCGCAATGTTCAGGCTCACCGACCGGGGGACCAATCTTTTGGCTTATCTCGGGCCTGATGAATCTGCGGTAAGCGCTTGGCCGACTTGGCTCCAGGGATCGCTAATGACCATCGTCGCCTATCAGTGGTTTGTCTGGGCCCAAGGTGTTTAAAGCTTAGTAGGTTGTTAACGCTTTCAAGACGCTAGAGCCACTGACCCTAGAAGCTCTCGGCGTCTAGCAACACACACTTGCCGGACAACTGGGGCGCCGCTGGTATAAATGCTTTATCCGCCTGCACCCAAAACCACTGATACACCAAGGTTTGTCGGTGGAGGTGAACCCGAAAGGGCCTAAGCTCCAAGTCATCTTGCAGTGAACTGGACTCAGCCTCAAAGGCCATCGCTACGCGGCTCGGACTGACCTGCATCGCGGTACTTTGCAGGGTACTGATCCTGCCACCTTGGCCTCCGACAAATTCACCTACCAAATCGTCGAAACTCAAGCGGTACATGTGTTGCCATTGATTGGTTTCGTTCCGCAATGTACACAGTAAGTGCTCAGAATATTGGGGCGAAACTGACTCTTCTCGAAAAGTCTCAGTCGGCGACGAGCCTTTGTGGTGCGGCGTGAGATCTTGACCACAGCCACCCAAAAACACACAGACCGCTCCCGCAAAATGGCGTGCCCCACGCTCAACCCTGAGCCCAAGCCGCCTCAACACTTCTGCTCCAGTTTTGACTGCCTCATGCCTACGACCACCTACCGTTCGCGATTATTTTAATACCGCTCATCCAAATATTCGGAAATGACAACCAAAAGTTAACAGTATTTGGCAGAAGGCTAGCTTCTCCAATCTGGTAATCAATAGGTCTGACTATGACAAAGCTCAATTTAGCGAGCAAAACATCAATTTTTTTGCTGGTCATCTGCTTCTCCACCGGCTTGGGGGTAGGCTGGACAAGCTACCTTAGTAGTAAGGCTTCCATCGAAACCCTCACCTTCGAGCGATTAACGGCGATTCAAAGTGCCAAAAGCAACGAAGTTCAGCGCTACTTCGAACAAATAGGCCATCAACTGCAAACTCTGTCGGCTAATCCCACGACCATAGCGGCGTTGAGTGATTTCAGCCAAGCCTATGCAGGACTGGAAAACACTGAGTCAGATGGCGAACTGGCGTTTCGCAACGGGCCGCTGCATCAGTTTTATCAAACCGAGTTTTTGCTAGAACTTGACCCCAGTGGAACATCCACTGCTCAGTGGTTAACCACTCAGGCCGATGCCCTGATACCGAAAAGCAGCGGCGGCGTTTATTTACAGCACCATTACGTTGCAACTAACCCCCATCCGTCAGACGCTAAAGATCTCCTATTCCGAGCAGATCAAGATCTCAGCGCTTACGGACCCGCACATGCTCGCTACCACGGGTTCTTTCAGCGTTTCGCCAAGAAGTTCAGCTATTACGACATTTTTCTCGTTGACAGCAAAAGCGGCAACATCGTCTATTCGGTATTCCAAGAAAGTGACTTCGGCACGAGCCTGCTGACCGGCCCCTACCGTAACGCCAACATTGCCCAAGCGTTCAAGCTTGC
This sequence comes from Pseudomonadales bacterium, assembly GCA_029248675.1. Classification (GTDB taxonomy): domain Bacteria; phylum Pseudomonadota; class Gammaproteobacteria; order Pseudomonadales; family Azotimanducaceae; genus UBA4421. The sequence goes on from JAQWIX010000102.1 coordinate 18,178, forward strand.
CAGCAACCCCAGTTCACCCGACGCCACTTACTTCGTGGACTATCAACCCTACCTGCCCTCCCACAATGCTCCGGCGGCGTTTTTTGCCAGCCCTATATTTCAGGGTGAAGAGCAGTTTGGGGTCTTAATTTTTCAAATCCCCGTTGACCAGATCAACAATGTCATGACGGGCAATCAACAATGGACCGAGCACGGATTGGGAGCCTCAGGCGAGACCTACCTCATAGGTCAGGATTTCACCCTGCGCAACGCTTCACGTTTTTTTATCGAAAATCCTGACGACTACTTTCAAACCTTAGCGGCACTCAATTACCCAAAGCAAAAATTGATCCTGTTGGAGCGATTCGGAACGTCAATTTTGACTCAGGAAGTCGAAACAGATTCTGTGCTATTCGCACTTCAGGGCAATAGCGGCGCTCATATTGTTGACGATTACCGAGAGGTGCCGGTGCTAAGTTCCTATGGCCCTGTGACCATCGGAGACCAACGCTGGGCGGTTATCGCTGAGATCGATACTGCAGAGGCGTTCGCGCCAATCACTTCGCTGGAGTTGGCCATATCCTTATCTACTTTTGTCATCGGCTTGGTTATCGTCGGCATCGGCATTCGGGTGTCGCGCTCGTTGACCCAGCCAATCTCAGCCCTGACCAAGGCGGCTCTACAAGTCGGCAACGGAGTTGTTATCGAGCCATTAGATCGGAGCTCCAATGACGAGCTAGGAGAGCTGACCACTCAATTCAATCAGATGGCCCACAACCTGCATCAGCAGCGTCTGACCATCGACAAACAAACATCGGAGAATTACCAACTCCTGCTCAATGTACTCCCTGAGCCCATCGCAAATCGGCTCAAAAACGGCGAAGTCCAGATTGCCGACGCCTTTCCCAGCGTCAGCGTGCTGTTTGCTGACATCGTCGGTTTTACTGCGATGTCCCGAGGCGAACCTCCAATCGCGATTTTACGAATGCTGGACGAGCTATTTGGCGCTTTTGATCGAGCCGCCATTGATAACGGGGTGGAAAAAATAAAAACCATTGGTGATTCTTATATGGCTGTATGTGGCATGCCCGAACCAAATAGCCGCCACGCGGATCAAATTGCCGCGCTGGCTATTGCGATCCTCCAGTGTTTACGCGAGTTCAACGAGCGTAACGATACGAATCTAAGCATGCGGATCGGCGCTCACAGCGGGTCTGTTGTCGCCGGGGTTGTGGGTACCAGTAAATACATTTATGACCTTTGGGGCGACACCGTGAACATGGCCAGTCGTATGGAATCCACGGGTATACCGGATCATTTTCAGGTTTCTGAGGACTTCAAAAACCAATTGTCTGAGCCTTTTGAAATCGCCTTTCGTGGTGAACTGCAGGTAAAAGGCATTGGCCCGGTGAATACCTACCTAATCTCTGCTCTGCCTCCAACAGAGTGAGACTTCCAATCGGGGCACACGGCTTTTATAGGACCATTGGGGCGCCATCGTAATTCAGGAAGCGTCCGGTTTGGCTCATGTCCAGCTCGTGAAACCGCTGGGTCAATGCCTGGGCACTTTCTTCTACTGATAAATGAGCCCGGGGACCGCCCATATCTGTGCGTACCCAGCCGGGGTGATAGGCAGCGACCGCAATGCCCTTCGCATCGAGCTCGTTACTCAGGGTCACCATAATATTATTGACCCCGGCTTTGGAGGCACGATAAGCGTAAGCATTTCCAGCGTCATGCTGCTGGCTCCCCATCTGGGAAGAGATAATGGCTACCCGGCCAGCATCACTGTCCATCAGGTGCGATAGAAACGCTTGAACCGTGAAGAAAGGACCCGCGACATTAATTCTCAGCAGGTCGGCAAAGCCGTCCATTGCGTCTGGGGTTAGAGCATTTTCAGGTCCTGATAGCCCGCTGTAGCCACTGTTGACGCCGGCATTGCAAATTAGCAGATCCACAGGACCCTTCACGGCGGCGGATGCTTCAGCCAAGGATTCGGCATCCGCCACATCCAAGGGCAGCACATGGACATTGCTTCCCGGGCTGGCCAATGTCATCAGCTCCTCTGCCGCCGCAGGGTCTCGACAGGTTGCGAACACCTCGTCAGCTACTGGCCCAAGCTGCTGTACCAAACCCAGCCCTACACCGCGATTGGCTCCGGTTATCACAACTCGTCGCATAGCCCCCCCCTATTCATTGGTTTATAGAGTCCATCTGTTTACCGGGCCTCTCGGTCAATCGTGGCCGATACCGCGGATCAAATCCGCCATCCGCTCAGCCATCATTATGGTGGGCGCATTTAGATTTCCGTTTGTAATGTGCGGGAAGATCGATGAATCCACAACTCTCAAACAGCTGACGCCTTGCACCTGTCCCGATGAATTAACTACAGCTTCATCATCGGCCCCCATACGGCAGGTGCCGCAAGGGTGATAGGCGCTCTCCGCATGGGCAGCCACAAAGGCATCCAGTTGTTCATCGGTTTGAGCGTCTGCGCCTGGGCTCAACTCCGGTCCTCGCAGGGCATCCAGAGCTGGTTGGGCAAAGATTGCCCGAGACTTACGAATAGCCGCTCTAAAGACTCGCCAGTCATCCGCATGACTCATGTAGTTAAAGACTATCTTCGGCGCGTCATCAGGAGAATTGCTTCTCAAGGTTACCGAACCGCGGCTCTTGGGTAGCATGGGCCCAACATGAACTTGAAAACCATGTCCGCGTGCTTTAGCTGAGCCATCGTAGGACATGGCGGTGGGCAGGAAATGGAATTGAATATCTGGCTGAGATTGGTGCTCATCACTGCGTATAAAGCCTCCAACCTCAAAGTGGTTAGTAGCCCCTAACCCAGTTTGATTATAGAACCATTGAATGCCGATTTTTGCGCGCCCCAGTAAACCCAGATGTTTATGCAGGGAAATGGGTGTAGTGCACGCTTGCTGAACATAAACCTCCAAATGATCCATGAGGTTTTGACCGACGCCAGGGCTATCTGAAACCACCTCAATACCCAGGGACCTTAGATGGCTCTCGGGGCCAATGCCTGAAAGCATCAACAGCTGAGGCGAGTTAATGGCTCCCGCAGATAAAATGACCTCTCGCCGAGCCTGTATACTGACTTCCTTACCGGCAATTCGGGCAACCAGTCCCCGGGCTTGTCCGTCGCGGATGTCGATGCGCGTTGCTTGTGCGTGGGTAAGCACACGCAAGTTCGGCCGACTGACGGCTGGTCTCAGGTAGGCCCGGGAGGACGAGGAGCGGCGACCTTGAGCAACGGTCATGGGCATAGGACCAAACCCCTCTTGTTGCTCGCCGTTCAAGTCTGGTGTGTAGGGGTAGCCGGCCTCTTTAGTAGCCTGTAAAAACGAGCCGTAGAGGGGGTTTTTTAGTTGCCCCGTCGTGGTGCCCAGCAACCCTGACCCACCACGATAGGCATCAGCGTTGCGCCCCTCATCGGCGCACTGAGCTTTTTTAAAGTACGGCAATACCGAGTGGTAATCCCAGCCATCGGCGCCCAAATCCGCCCAGCGATCAAAATCCGCTTGGTTACCGCGTACATATACCATGCCGTTAATGGACGAGGACCCGCCCAGCACCCGGCCCCGAGGACAAGCCAGTTGCCTGTTGTTCATGGCAGGCTCAGGCTCGCTGGCATAGCACCAATCGAACTTAGGCTGCCCCATGGGGAGATAAAATGCCGAAGGCATATCGAGTTGCCAGCTGCCGTCCGACCCGCCCGCTTCCAGCAGCAGCACCGACACGTTGGGATCTTCACTTAGTCTATTCGCTAAAACGCAGCCTGCGGAGCCGGCGCCTACAATAATGTAATCGGCCTTCAACTGTTCTGGCTCCACCACGGTAATAATTGGAAAATGAATAGATACCTAGCGGACTACGTCAGTCGTTGAACATCAATGTGTTGCACATTGATCGAGCTTACTTCGTAATCAATAAAGTTCTTGACGTAGTCGGAGTCTTTTTCAGCGGCTAGCGCGCCGAGGGCGGTGGAGATCAGAGCTTCTAGCATTCCTGCTGCATCGGCTCCGTACTCGCCTGCGTTTTCGCTTAAATTCGCGACGGTTTCTTTCGCCACACTCCACTTCGACATGCTCGATTCTCCTTTCGGTTAATCCAAAGACCTCAGAGGTTCACGCCGGCTCTTGATGAAGGTTAAACGCATCGTGTAGAGCACGAACTGCCAGTTCGACATATCGCTCGGCGATCACTACTGAAATTTTTATTTCAGAGGTCGAGATCATTTGGATATTAATGTTCTCGGTTGCTAGCCTGTCAAATACCTTGGTAGCGACCCCCGCATGGGAGCGCATTCCGACCCCAACAATGGAGACCTTGGCTATCGCATTGTCACCGGTGACCGTCCTGGCACTGATGTCAGCCGCCACCTCTTTGAGCAAATCCAGCGTTGTATCGTAGTCTTGACGTTTGACGGTGAAAGTAAAGTCCGTCATCCCGTCCACACCGGTATTTTGCACGATCATGTCGACTTCAATACTTTTTGCGCCCACAGGACCGAGGATTTTTGAGGCGATGCCGGGAACATCCGGCACACCCGCTACTGTGATTTTCGCTTCGTCCACTGCGTGGGCGATGCCCGAAACTTCTGCTTGTTCCATGGTTTCGCTCTCCAATGTAATCAGGGTCCCGGGACCGGGAATAAAGGTCGACATTACCCGCAGGGGTACGCGGTAGCGACCGGCAAATTCAACAGACCGCGGGTGTAAGACTTTTGAACCGAGACTGGCGAGTTCCAGCATTTCCTCGAAGGTAATTTGGCTGAGCCGACGCGCGCCTTCGACAATTCTTGGATCGGTTGTGTACACCCCTTCAACGTCGGTGCAAATCTCGCATTCATCAGCGCTTAGAGCGGCTGCTAAGGCCACCGCCGAGGTATCCGAACCGCCCCGACCTAGGGTCGTAATGTCCCCTTGATCGTTCACGCCTTGAAAGCCCGCCACCACAGGAATGACCCCTTGGTCGATGTCCTGCCGCAGTTTTTCCACTTCGATCTGTTCGATTCGCGCCCGACCGTGAGCACTGTCCGTACGAAAGCGAATCTGATCCGCAAGATACGACTTGGCCGTAAGGCCGAGCTCGAGTAAGGCGATGCTCAGCAAGGCGACGGTCACTTGCTCACCAGACGAGGTAAGCACGTCCATTTCACGAGCACTGGGTCGATCTCCCCCAAGCTCTCGCCCCATGGCAACCAGTCGATTGGTCTCCCCAGACATTGCCGATACTACGACCACCACTTGGTGCCCGCGAGCCTGATAGCCCGCCACACGCTGAGCAACTTGGGCAATGCGCTCGGTTGTGCCTACGCTGGTGCCGCCATATTTTTGAACAATCAATCCCATGTTGTTTCCTGCAAGAAAAAGCACATCAACCTGCGCGCCGTCAAAGAGTGTCGCCGCGCCGATCTCAATCAGTTAAGAAGCGAGTTTGTCTTCAACCCACTCGCGAGCCGCGGCAAGAGCTTGCTCTACCGCCTCGGTTTTGTCCCCACCGCCGGCTCGGGCTAAGTCCGGTCTGCCACCGCCCTTGGCACCCACCACGGGCGCTACGGTTTGCAGCAGTTCGGCGGCTGACAGCCGCTGGGACAGGGCCTTGTTGGTGGCCGCAGCCAGACCGACCTTGCCACTATCAACCACGGCGAGCACCACCAACACATCGCCCTGCACTTTCGCCAGCAGACTTTCTAGGACTTTCATCATGGATTTGTTATCACCCTCGACCTGAGCCGCAAGGACGCTGATGCCGTTAATTTGCACCGCCTCGTTAATTAGGTCCGTGCCCTTGCTCGCTGCCAACTGCTGACCCATTTGTTCAAGCTGACGAGACAGATCTTTGTTTTCGGCTACCAGCTGCTGAACTTTGTTGACTAACTCTCGTCGACTGACCTTCAAAGTTTGACCTACGGTGATCAGGTCTTGTTGATCCTCGCGGATCAGTTCAAGCGCAGCACCGCCGGTCACTGCCTCAATGCGGCGAATCCCGGCGGCGATACCACCCTCGCTAACAATTCGGAATAAACCAATATCACCAGTGCGTTCCACATGGGTACCGCCACACAGCTCCATGGAAAAACCATCGCCCATGCTCAGCACCCGAACCTCGTCGCCGTATTTCTCGCCAAATAGCGCCGTCGCCCCGCCCTGCACCGCTTCGTCGTAACCCAACAGCTGGGTATTCACGGAGCTGTTTAGACGAACCTGCTGATTTACTAGATCCTCTATCCGTTGCAGCTCTTGGGCATCGACGATGGCCGTATGGGCAAAGTCGAAGCGTAGCTTTTCAGCGTTCACCAGAGAGCCCTTTTGCTGCACATGGTCACCTAGCACGTCGCGCAGGGCCGCATGTAACAAGTGAGTGGCCGAATGATTAGCGCGGGTCTTGCTGCGCGTCAGCTCATCTACTGACGCCTCTAGGATGTCTCCAGGACTAATTACGCCTTGGGTAAGCTGGCCAATGTGCAGATACTGATCTCCACTTATTTGGGTGTCGGTAACCGCAAACCGACCGGCCTTGCCCACTAGGGCTCCCACATCACCGACCTGCCCACCGCTTTCCGCGTAGAAGGCTGTTTGATTGAGCACCACAACACCAGAATCGTTGCCCGCATCAAGACAGGACAGTGGCTCTCCCTCGCTATCAAATACAGCGATCACTTGAGCGTTATTAGCCAGCTGTTCATAACCGCAAAACTCTACCTTGTCTTTCACGCTGATCTTTTGACCCAGGCTGGTAGAAAAACTGGTGGCCGCTCGGCCCCGCGCCCGCTGCTCTTCCATCGCGACGTCAAATCCCGCCTGATCCACTTCCATATTTAACTCGCGAGCAACGTCGGCGGTTAAGTCCACGGGAAACCCATAGGTATCGTACAGTTTAAAAGCAACATCACCGGGCAGCGTGGTTCCGGAAACGTCCCCCAACTCCTTTTTCAACAGCGCCATACCCTGATTTAAGGTCTCACTGAATCGCGCCTCCTCATCGGCAAGGGCTTTTACCACCTCATCGGCACGTTCGCTCAGCAACGGGTAGGCATCGCCCATTTCCTCTACCAGCACAGGTACGAGTTTGTGGAAGAAATCCCCTTTGATGTTGAGCTTATAACCATGGCGCAGGCCACGCCGAATAATTCTGCGCAGCACATAGGCTCGATCTTCGTTTCCCGGCAGTACCCCGTCCGCAATGAGAAACGCACTGCTGCGAATGTGGTCGGCTATCACCCGTAGAGAGGCTGTATTGAGCACCTCCTTTTGATCCGTGATACCCGCGTGGTTACCAGCCTCGCGCATCAACCGCGCAAACAAATCGATTTCGTAGTTGCTGTGCACGCCCTGAAGGATGACAGCCATTCGCTCCAAACCCATACCCGTATCAACACCGGGCTGAGGCAGAGAATCCATACTACCGTCGGCATTGCGGTCAAACTGGGGGAACACGAGGTTTTGAAATTCAATGAAGCGATCGCCGTCTTCGTCCGCTGACCCGGGCGGGCCTCCAGCGATGCTTGGTCCATGATCTTAAAACAATTCTGTGCAGGGACCACAAGGGCCCGTGTCACCCATGGTCCAAAAGTTTTCCTCTAAGTCGATGACGCGCTCAGCCGGAATACCTACTTTGTCCTGCCAGATTTTTCGTGACTCCCCATCACTGGGGTGAACCGTAATCAGTATTTTGCTGGCATCAAGGCCAACGGTATCTGTGGCGAACTCCCAAGCCCAGGTAATGGTTTCTTCCTTAAAGTAGTCACCAAAACTGAAGTTGCCCATCATCTCAAAAAAAGTGTGGTGACGGGCCGTATAGCCAACGTTTTCAAGGTCATTGTGCTTTCCCCCAGCCCGCACACATCGCTGAGCCGAGGTGGCTCGCGTATAGCCCGGATCCGATTTTCCAAGCAGAGGGTCCTTGAATTGATTCATGCCAGCGTTGGTAAACAACAATGTTGGATCGTTGTTTGGCACCAGTGAGCTGGAAGGCACGATGCGATGCCCTTTGGACTCATAAAAGGCGAGAAAAGCATTGCGTAAATCAGCGGTTTTCATGGTGTAAAGACTGGTCATTCAAGGAGCGCGAACTATAGAGCATTCCTAGGGCATTTGGCAGGACTGCCAGACCCGAGAAGGCTGAAAAAACTCGCCCCTGAGCGGACAGAACAGGCCATTTTCAAGCCGATAAACGTGATGCTTTAACGGCTTGATATCGAGGCCTAGTCGAAATTCGAGTCTGACCCTGCTTTTGCCTCGGCTTCTCGTAACACTTGATCTATGACTTTGGAGGCCAACCCACCTGAGAAACCTCTGCGAGCTAACAGCCTAGCCAAGCGCCCTCGGGCCTTTTGCCGCTCTTTCCATTGATCGTCCACCTGATCGTCTCGACTCGCGGAGGGTCCCGCGTCCAAAAAGGCATCGTCCTGAACGAACTCTGCATCATCTAGTGGATCTGAGGGGTTTTGCAAGGAACGTCGTTTCGGCCTGTGGGCTTTTTGTGCTTGGGCCAGGGCGCGCTCAAACCACTGCTCTTGATAAGGCTCTAGCAAGGCTTCGACCAACTCGGTGCCTAAGCCATTTTGTTCGAGCTCTCGAGCGATGAAGCCCGGGCCATAACCACGCTCGACTCGGCTGCGACAAAATGCTTCGCCATAACGCTCGTCATCAAGCACTTTAAGGCTAACCAACTCTGCAACCACGGCGTCTATTGCTTCCGCGCTAAAACGCCGGGAGAGCTTGTTCGCCAACTCCAGCCTACTGTACTCGCGCCCAGCCAGTAGGCGCACTCCAGCCGCCATACACTTAGCATAGCCACCATCGGCGGCTTTGCTGTTCTGTTCCTTACGTGACGCGTCCCTTTGCGGCGTGTAGGAGCGTTCTTGGCGCTGACCTTTGCGCCTACCAACGCCGCCTCGACTACGCTCATCGCTGGACTGACGAGGTTCTGCCCAATCGCTTGTCATGTCGCTCTCTATTTGTTTTGGCTTCGGTTTAGCTCGGTCTTTGAGTACATGGTCTTTGGCTGTCTGATTTTTGGTTGTCTGAACTTTGGTTATCTGATTCTTAACCGGCTGGGCTTGGATTGCCTGATCTTGGATTCACTCGGTCATTGGCAATCCCAACGCCGGTTAGAGAAGCATCCATTTCAACTGCATCAGTGCAACAACACCGTCATGAAGACGGTGTTGTTTACGCCCAGTAAAGCGACGGCCCTACAGCGGCGCTGCGGGCCCTTCGCCAAGAACCGCATTGTCCGCGTCTAACGTTTCAACTTTTTCGTTGCCATCGTTAGGCCCGGGCATCAGTTGCTGCCGGATGCGGCCTTCAATCTCTTCTTTCAACTCAGGATGGTCATCAAGAAAGTCTGCGGCGTTCTTCCGGCCCTGACCGATACGTTCGCCGTTATAGGAGTACCACGCACCGGATTTCTCCACCATATTCTGCTCAACGCCCAGCTCTAAAATCTCGCCGGTACGATGAATGCCTTGACCGTAGAGAATTTGGAACTCGGTCTGTCTAAAAGGCGGGGCAACCTTGTTTTTCACGACCTTCACTCGCGTTTCGTTGCCCACAACTTCATCACCGTTCTTGACCGCGCCAATTCGGAGAATGTCCAAACGAACCGACGAATAAAACTTCAACGCGTTACCGCCGGTAGTCGTTTCCGGTGAGCCAAACATGACGCCGATCTTCATTCGGATTTGGTTAATGAATACAACCAGGGTATTGGATTGCTTGATGTTTCCGGTCATCTTTCGCAGCGCCTGACTCATCAAGCGAGCCTGCAAGCCAACGTGGCTATCACCCATATCCCCTTCGATTTCCGCACGCGGGGTAAGCGCCGCCACAGAGTCTACAATGACTACGTCAACTGCGGCTGACCGCACCAACATGTCACAGATTTCCAGCGCTTGTTCGCCGGTATCGGGCTGAGACACCAGCAAATCGTCTGTATTTACTCCTAGGGCCTGAGCATACAGTGGGTCAAGAGCGTGCTCTGCGTCGATGAAGGCACAGGTGCCCCCGGCTTTTTGCGCTTCAGCAATCACTTGCAGGGTTAGCGTCGTTTTGCCCGAAGACTCTGGCCCGTAGATCTCAACGACCCGTCCTTTTGGCAACCCGCCAATACCCAAAGCCACATCCAAGCCCAATGACCCAGTGGAGATAGAAGGTATGGTGACCAGTTCCTTATCCCCGAGCCTCATCATTGAGCCCTTTCCGAACTGGCGCTCGATTTGGGCGAGGGCAGCGCTCAGCGCTCGCTCTTTTTCCGGGCTCCCTTTTTCGGAACTAGTTACACTGGTCTTTGTACTTTCTTTAGCCATCGTTTTCCCTCGGATTCTATTTCGATTGGTTAATTGTTTGCGTGCCGTCTGGCTGTCTGGGCACTGGTTGGTTATCTGGTTTTGCCATTTGACCCGTCGGCTTCTTTTAATTCTCTTCTTTTGATTCTCTTCTTTTAATTTCTTGGTTTTTTCTTGGTGTTTTTTTCAGGGGGGTTCGCTTTTTTCTTAGCGTTTTTTTCTTGGCGTTCTCGTCCTCTGTACCATTGTCCGGTTGCTGTACCGACGCCCGAAACTTTCACCCACCGCCCAACTTGTGTCAGTACTGTATATCCATTCAGTAGTTCTCGCAAGACACCATTTGAACACATTACGCCCCAACAATTCCCGCAACCTAACGGCGGGTTTTAAGCAAACAGACCCGTTGCATGCCACGTTCGCTTCACACACGCATTTTCCGCAGCTGGTGCCGCCCCTTTTCGCACCTTGTGATGCGCTCGAGACGGTTACCGGTTGACGATTCTTCATTCGGTGTAGTGTACTGCTGCACCTGTTGTGCTCATGCATCACTTACCCTGAGTTCTGTCTATCTGCCTTGGAAACCTCATGCCTCCCAGCAAGCCGGCTACCCCAAAAAATACAGATGCCTCGACCATAGATTTGTCCAACAACGAGGCCGTGGAAACAGCCCCTGCAGAGAGTGTCTCTTCAGAGCAAGGTGCCTCTGGACAAAAGACCGAGGCTAAAACTCAGCTAACGCCCATGATGCAGCAGTATTTGGCCATTAAGGCCGAACATCCAGACGCTTTGTTGTTTTACCGTATGGGTGACTTTTATGAACTGTTCTTTGACGATGCGAAAGACGCCTCTGACCTACTGGACATTACGCTCACAGCCCGAGGGCATACCGGCTCTGAACCCATTCCTATGTGCGGGGTGCCCTACCATGCGGCAGACGGTTATCTGGCTCGCCTAGTAAAACTTGGCCGCAGCGTGGCTATTTGCGAACAGGTAGGAGACCCCAGTACCAGCAAGGGACCGGTGGAGCGGCGGGTAAAACGTATCGTCACCCCGGGCACCCTCACTGACGATGCACTGCTGGAGACGAAAAACGACAGCGCCATTGCCGCTATTTTTTTCCCCCGCCGCGATCAGGAAAAGGATTCGGACACCAGCGTTGGCCTTGCCCTACTCAACCTCTCCAGCGCACAGCTGCAACTGCAGCAGCTAAGCTCAACTGACGGCTTGCTTGACGCCGTATCAGCCCTGCGACCGGCGGAAATTCTGTTGCCAATGGAGGAAGCTGATCTTTGGCAGCGACCGTTAGAAGCGATCGCTGCAGTCACTTGCCTGGATTCCAGCCGATTCCAGCCTTCACGGGCAACCACCTTGTTGGACCGTCACTTTAATCGCGACGTGGCCCAAATTACGGGGTTAGATAAGGCCGCCGACTGCCTAATTGCAGGAGAAGCGGCGTTGACCTACGCCAAGGCAACTCAGTGCCAAAGCCTAGATTTCTTGCAGCGTATCGCGGTCAAAGAGGATCTTCAGTACATCGGCATGGATGCCCAATCCCGTCGCAACCTAGAAATTGATGTTCGCACCAATGGTGCAACAGATCACACCCTGCTGAGTTTGATGGATACCACCGTGACACCCATGGGCGGCCGACTGCTGCAGCGCTGGCTTCACGAGCCCTTACGCGACCTCATTCAGGTTAAGGAACGCCAGCAATGGCTAACCGACGCTTTAGCAGCCCGATATACCGACACTGTTCGCGCCACGGTGAAGCCCATTGGTGATATGGAGCGCATCCTGACCCGAGTCAATCTAGGCTCTGCGTCGCCTCGGGACATTGGCAAGCTGCGGGACGCTCTTGGCTCCCTGCCAGACATCAAGCAGGTTTTGGCGGAACTGCCCGGGCACCTAAATCAGCGCCTGATCGAAGATCTGGGCGATTTTCACCAACTCCACCAAGAACTGCTGCTTGCATTGGTAGAGGAGCCTCCGGTCACCCTCCGCGAGGGCGGAGTTTTTGCTCTAGGGTACAGTGAGGAGCTGGATCAACTGCGGAAACTCACCACCCACTCTGCCAACTGGCTGGCGGAGCTGGAGCGCGACGAGCGGGAGCGAACGGGGATCTCATCTTTGAAGGTTGGATACAACCGGGTCCATGGTTACTACATAGAAACCTCCAAGGCTGCCAAAGGTGACGTCCCTGAAGAATACATCCGCAGGCAAACCCTAAAAAACGCTGAGCGCTACATTACGCCTGCGCTGAAGACCTTTGAAGAAGATGCCCTGCGCAGTCAGAGCAAGTCACTGCAACTGGAACGTCAATTATTCGGTGACCTGCTGATTAAGTTGGCCCGAGAAGCCGCGCTGCTAAGGCGCGCCTGCGACGCCATTGCGCAAACCGATGTTCTGGCCTGTTTGGCCGAACGAGCCTACGCCTTGGGTTTTAATCCACCGGGTTTTGTGGACAGCCGGGGCATTGTCATCGAACAAGGCTGGCACCCGGTGGTTAAAAACAGCTCCACTGACGCCTTTATTGCCAATGACTTACTGCTTTCGCCTCAGCAAAGCATGCTCATCGTAACCGGGCCAAATATGGGCGGAAAGTCCACCTATATGAGGCAGACGGCCCTAATTTGCCTGCTCGCTTACGTAGGCAGCTATGTCCCGGCTGTCAGCGCGAATCTTGGACCCATCGATCGAATATTTACCCGTATTGGCGCCGCCGACGACCTGACCAGCGGACGCTCTACTTTCATGGTCGAAATGACGGAAACCGCCCACATTCTGCACAACGCTACGGCAAACAGCTTGGTGCTTATGGATGAAATTGGTCGCGGCACCAGCACCTACGATGGTCTGGCCTTAGCCTGGGCCTGTGCCCAAAACTTAGCCCAAAGCAGTCACGCGCTGACTCTATTCGCCACCCACTACTTCGAGCTGACCAGTTTACCGGCACAGTGTCCCAACGTGGGCAACATTCACCTAACAGCCCGAGAGCACCGGGGCGACATTGTTTTTCTTTATCAGGTGCAAACCGGTGCTGCCAACCAAAGCTATGGCATCCAAGTGGCTAAGTTGGCCGGGGTGCCGAAAGAAGTATTAGACATCGCCAGAGCCAGACTGCGAGGTTTTGAGAAGCACGCTGTGCTGGGCGAAGCCCTAAATACCGGACAGTCCGATCTCTTCGTTGGACCGGAGTCCAGCATCGCTGAGGTGATGCCAGATGAATTTGTTGATATGAATCCAAACCAGCGCCAGGCTGCAGCTAAGGTAGTGACACAACTACAAGGGTTAGACATTGATCATCTGTCGCCTCGGCAAGCCCTAGATATGCTGGATCTGCTTCAGTCCACCTTGGACAGCGATGATTGAGACCCGAGCCCGCTTTGGGAAGCGATAGCTGGCTTTACTCACGCCACCGTCGCACATCATCGCTTAAGAAAGTTTCGCAAAAGCCGTTTAGAAAGATCCGCGCGTCCCTAGACAGTTGGGAAGCATTCGTTAGAATACCGCGCTTTTCCGCTTCACTAGGCCACAAGGAATTCAGATGACCTTCATCGTTGGCGAAAACTGCATTAAGTGTAAACACACGGATTGTGTCGAAGTCTGTCCGGTGGACTGCTTTTATGAAGGACCGAACATGCTGGTCATTCACCCCGACGAATGCATCGATTGTGCCTTGTGCGAGCCCGAGTGCCCGGTAGACGCCATCTTTGCCGATGACGAGGTGCCGGAGGATCAGGTGCCATTTATTGAGCTTAATGCCGAGTTGGCCGAAGTATGGCCCAACATCACCGAAATTAAGCCTGCTCCAGAAGACGCTGAGGAATGGGACGGCAAACCCGGGAAAATCGCTCTGCTGGAGCGCTAGTCCTAGGGAATCAACGTTTGAGGATTGATCGGTTTGCCCTTGCGCCGTAGTTCGAAGTGCAGGGTCTGGCCTACGCCCGGACGCGGCAAAATCTGGGCAATTTCGGCCCCGCCTCTAACTCGCTGTTGCTCTTTCACCAACATTTTACCGTTAAAACTGTAGGCACTTAGCAGGTCGGAAGAATGCTGGACGATGATCAGACGCTCAAAACCGGCGATCCCATTGCCTGCGTACACGACCTTGCCGCTCCGCGCGGCTCTGACCCCTGCTCGAGACCCAATGGCGTAATCTAATCCCTTGTTATTGCTGCCAAACGGCACATCGGGCTCTTTCGATATAGGCCGGTACCAAGTCGCATCAGCCCGCTGAGAAGATTGTGGGGATCCGGACGCTCTAGATTTAGGCACAGAGGTCTTTGCCACGGTGCGAGCCGGTGCTGTTTGAGACTGAGTTCTGGGCTTTGCTTGAGGCTTTTTTTGAGGCTGGGTTTGCGGTTTAGACTGGCGTGTCTGCTGCATGTTTCGAGCACTCCCCGCCGTCTTAGTCACACCGGTGCTCGCCGTTTTTACCGGCCTTTGCTCACTTAACCGTAAGCGCTGACCCGGGTAGATCGTAAACGGAGAGTCGATGTTGTTGGCCGCCGCCAACCGTTGATGATTTAGGTCAAAACGCCAGGCGATGGAATACAGTGTGTCACCCTTCTTGACCACATAGGATCCTCCTTTCGCCTTGGTTACCGAGCGATCGGTTACAACCGGCGAGCCCGGCGCTACACACCCGGACAAGGGCATTATTGCGCCTAGGACCAAGGCAAAGCTCAAGGCTTGGATCACCCGCCCAAGCGCCCCACTCCACCACGCGGTTATCGCGGGCTGAACTTGGACAGCAGCCATACACCCATGCCCCCCATCGCTGCAGCACCTAGGGCAATCCACACAAAATCTGCACCGACCTCCGCAGCGTACTGACTGGGCCACAGTAACGGCGCGAACAGATTTTGCCACGGACCCTCGGAGTTCAAACCGGACTGCTGCCATGGCCAAAGTTTAAGCAGTGCCGTGGCCATAAACCCGGTCAACAGTGCCAGCAAGGGGTCTTCAAAGTGCGCAAGTAGCCAACTCAACGCCCGCGTAAACAGCAGTAGGCCGCTGGCACAGCCGGCACCGAGCACAAGCAAAAAAGTCAGGTCCAACTCATTCACCGCAAGAATGACATCCGCATACAGACCTAAGAGCAGTAGCACAAAGCTGCCGGATATACCCGGCAGGATCCAGGCGCATACCGCCACCATGCCGGCAAAATACAGGGCGACCAGAGAGCCAGATAAGTTTTGCGCCGGCAACGCCAAGAAGCCAAGACCCAGCACCAGACCGAGGGTACCGAATGCCAGCAGATTCTTTTTGTGTCTAGCCGAGCCGATTTGATACACCGATACGACGATAACGCCTGCAAAAAAAGCCCACAAAACCGGCTGAGCGTGCTCCATAAGATAGCCTATCACTCGGGCAAAACCTGCAATACCAATGCCCATACCCAGCCCGAGGGCTAAGAGAAACGGCAGCTGATGATGCCGCCAAAACTTCCCGGGATAGCGCAGTAAGCGCACAGACCCAAGACCAAAGGATGCCAGAGCACCAATCAGCCGGTAGTAGATACCGCTGATAAACGCCATGGTCCCTCCGGAAACACCGGGCACCAGTTCTGCCAAACCCATCAGCACGCCTCGAAAAAACACCCCCACCATGCCTTGTTCCGCAGCGGAGTAAGTCACATCGGGTTGAGCGTCATTCTCCTGCATTGGCTGCCCCGCGGTTTGTTGCGACCTCTATGATCATGATGGAGAGCGTGAATGTAAGCTGTATCGTGAGCATCTTGGCCATCCTCTGGCCTAGCGCCTCTCGGTGCCGGCAACCAAGGGGACGAAGTGCACCCGCTCCAAGATGGTCTCAGTAAAACCAGTCTCGGTTCGATCAATCACTTTGAGAGACTGGGACTGGTCGGTTCCCACCGGCACGATCAGACGGCCACCCACGGTCAGCTGCTCTTGTAATGCAGCAGGGATTTCCGGTGGCGCCGCGGTTACCAATATCCCATCAAATGGCGCTTTCTCAGGCCAACCCCCGTAGCCGTCACCGTAGCGCAGGGCCACATTACGTAACTTCATGGCTTCCAAGCGTTTTTTAGCTCGGGGCACTAGGGCCTCGATCCGCTCAACGCTGTATAGCCGCTGGCAAAGTGACGCCAAAACTGCGGTTTGGTAGCCGGACCCCGTACCCACCTCTAAGACGCGCTCTCGAGGCGATACGTTCAACAACTGGCTCATTAACGCCACAATAAAGGGCTGGGAAATAGTCTGCCCGTGACCGATGGGCAGGGAGGAATCCTCATAGGCACGGTGACTCCAAGCTTCATCGATAAAAATGTGCCGGGGTACAGAGCCGATCAGCCGCAGTACAGCTTCATCTTCAATGCCCTGCTCTCGTAGCCTTGCCACCAAGCGGTCTCGAGTGCGCTGGGAGGTCATGCCAATACCCTGAAGATCGAACTCGCTCATACCCTGTGTTCCACACTCTTGTCCTGCAAATCAAAGTGGTTGGACAGCATTACCGTGGCATAGGCTCCCACCGGCAAGCTAAATGACAGCGTTACGGTTTCGTCAGCGCTTTCACAATGCACATCCCAAGGTAATACCGATAACGGCCGTTGACCACGGTCCACCCCAGCATACTCCAGAGCCTCACAGACCTCACCCAAGGACATGGTGTCTTGACCCTCTGGCGCTGGGTCCCGTTTACCGTCAGCTGGTTCACCTTCACTGGCCACGGTGGCCGCTAGTGTTTGCTCTTGCCGACCCAGGGCCTGGCCGGACAGTATCTCACGGCCTCGTCCCCACAGAGGACCAACAGGCACCCCGTCTATCGTATCGCCCCCCGGGGCTAGGACATCACCCTCTAAAATCTCTCGCCAAGTACCGTCCGCAACCCGATCCGCTAACAGCCGGTTAAAAATCCAACTGCGAAGTACCGACAAATGCCAACCCCGAACTTGGCGCGATACCTTGCGTCTACGTCGCTGGCCCAACCATGTGAGCGCGTCTGCTAGATTATGGCGCCCAAATCGCTGGGGACCGAAGTAGTTAGG
>JAQWIX010000110.1 GCA_029248675.1 Pseudomonadales bacterium
CCGATCATCAGCTTGCCTAGTTCTTGTAGATTCGGCAGGCCTTCGAGAAACAAAATACGCTCGATGATGGAGTCGGCGTGCTTCATTTCATCCACAGACTCTTCCATCTCCATCTTGCCCATTTTCTTTAGACCCCAGTCGTCTAGCATCTTGGCATGCAGGAAATACTGATTGATGGCTGTAAGTTCGTTTTTCAGGACCTTGTTGAGGTGGTCAATTACTTTGCTGTCCAAACTCTTCATGCCTGTGGCTCCTAATTTGTTGAGATGCAAGGCTGCCTGAAAGTACCCGCCAGAGCAAGAAAATAAATCGTAAGTCATTGTTTTATAACGATAATCACTCTCATCGGCGGTTAAGATTCAGAGTGCTATTGCAATCAAGAATGATTTGCATTTAGAATTGAGCCTTCGCTTTTAATGGAACTGCCTGTGTACATCTGCCTATGTAAAGCCGTAACAGATCATGACATCGAAGCCGCCGTATTCGCTGGCGCGGAGACGTTGGGTCAAGTACAACGCGAACTAGCGGTTAGCACTGGCTGCGGTCGTTGCGCCAATGCGGCCCAAATGGTTATCGATCAAGCCAAAGCAAAGCTTGCCGGCTCTGATACGTTCGGTTCTCCGGGGTTAAATGTGGCTAGCCTAGCGACACAAGACATTGCTGCCTTGGTCTACGCCGCCTAGTCTTCCTCTTACCGCCCGGCACTGTAGCCTCACTTTTTACGGTTCCTGGGTGGTTTATGGTTTCGCCCCAAGCCTGACCGAATCCCCCCTCTCCCTTATCCATCTCCCTTATCCCTCTCCCCTGTCCCCTGCCCGCTCTCCAAATCCAGCCTTGAGTATGTTTCCGGTCTATCATGTTATCTGACCTTCTCGCGTCTTTAGCAGGGCCTCTGATTTAAAAAGACTCGCTAAACCAACATTGATGCAGGACAACAAGGTCTGATAGCGTCGGTAGCCATCCAAGGGACGCGGCTGGCGACAAGTTAGCCACCGCCTCTAAAATGGAACGCTAGGTACTTTGAGCTGAAAATTTCGAACGGACGGTAGAATGACAAAACAAACCAACACGTCAGACCACGCCCAAGCCCCTGTGGATTACATTCAGCGCACTCGTGATCTATATGCCAGCCTTGGACATCCGGCCTATCAGTGGGTTGAAAACTCCATCCCACCGCCCTTGCACAAACCAAACAAACCACTAGCCCAATGCAAAGTGGCGATGATCGCCTCAGGCGGTGTTTACCGCAAAGGACAAATCGCCTTTCATTACAAAGACGACATCAGCTATCGGCGAGTCCCCGTGGACACGCCGACTAGCGACCTCCGCGTTACTCATTTCGCCTATGACCTGACCGCTGCTCGTCGAGATCCAAATGCGGTACTGCCCTTACAGGCGCTGCGCGACCTGGCAGACACAGGCCGTGTCGGCGCCTTGGCTGACAATGCGCTGACTTTTATGGGCGGTATTTATTCCAGTCGCAAAGTCCGGGAAACCCTTGCGCCGGCCCTCGTCAAAGAGCTACAACAAGATGAAGTGGATCTGGCGATCTTGATTCCAGTCTGACCCGTCTGCCATCAGTCCGTGGGACTGATCGCAAGGGCATTAGAGGCAGCGGGCATTGCAACCGTGTGCCTGACCAGTGCCTACTCCATTACCGCTTCCGTTGGCGTTCCGCGAGGCGTGTTCCTAGACTACCCATTAGGCCAAACCGCAGGGCAGGCCGGTGAACCAGCGGAGCAACGGCAAATCATGGAGTTTGCTTGCCAGGCCCTTGAAACAATCCAATCACCGGGCGAGATCAGACAGGTGCCGCTGACCTGGCCCGGGGACGCTGGCTGGAAGGATGCCGTTATGCGCCCTCATAAAGCCTCCAGCCAGGAAGCTGGCGACGACAACAGCGGGCATCAGAACCTTCGCGGCGACCAACGCGCCGCGCGGCACGACACCCCCCAGTACCAACTACCAGAAGATTTAACCGAAGCCGAGGTTGACTGTCCCAGTTGTGTGTTCCTAACCCCTTAGTCTCAGGCTAGATCGGCACCAGCCCGGAAGCTGCTCGGGATGCTAACGGCCATCGATTTTAGGTGTCGGCAAGAAAGCTTGAGATACGATCATTCCCGTCAACATCAGGGCACAGCCCATAAGCTGCCGAGAGCTCAGCAGCTCATCCAGCAACCAGTAGCCGCCGATAGCACCGAAAACCGCCTCCAAACTGAGAATAATGCCCGCATGGGCCGGATGGGCCTTAGCTTGAGCGATCACTTGCAAGGTATAGGCGACGCCCACGGTAACGATACCGGCGTAAACCAATGTAGGACCGGCATCCAACAACTGCTGAGCAGTGGTGCCCTCGCCTACCACAACACCTGAGACCAAGGCCGCTAGCACAGAGCACACCAAAAACTGGCCCAAGGCCAGCAGCAAGCCAGGAACCCTTTTACCAAAGCGATCGATAGCCAGAATGTGAACGGCCCAAAGACACGCGCCGGCTAACTGCAGCAAGTCGCCAAACCCAACCTGCCAATGCTCGTCTACGCCTAAAAGATACAAGCCAAGGCAGGCGATCAGGCAGCCTAGCCAAACGGCGCAAGACGTTCTCAAACCCAACATAAGGCCAACCACGGGGACAAAGACCATGTGCATGCCTGTGATAAAGCCCGCATTCGACGCGGTGGTATGTAGCAGCCCTACCTGCTGAAAAGATGACGCCCCGAACAAAATCGCCCCGGATACCAGCGAACCTTGGACAAGCAGCCAAAAACTGACCGATTGCCTGAGCAAACGGCGCCGAAAAAACCAGATTATCGGCAGCAACGAAACGGCGCCCAGCAGAAAGCGGGCGCTAATGAAGCCAAAAGGTTTCAGGTAATCCATGCCGATGACCTGGGCAACAAAACCAAAGCCCCAAATGGCCGCAGTGAGCAGTAACAACAGGTTGGCAGTCATATAGCGGTTCCCATCACTGCGAAAAGCAGATTTCTTAGGGTCTTGTTGTCATCAGCTGAATGCCGATCAAGGGATTGGGCGCACCTGCGGCTTGCTACGCCAATCGCCTTTAGGTGATTCACAGCCTGCACTGGCGTAATGCACCGAAATCGCTCGACGAAATTCGTCGGTGCGGTTTCTGCCAGAACCGTGGACTAACAGCGGATGAAACAGCAGCGTGTCTCCGGGCGCCATGGCCACATGCTGCCGTCGCTCTCGATCCACATCGTCGGTGCCGAAGAAGCCGCTGTTCACGTAATCCCAGTCCGGCGTGCCGTGGGTTAAAGGCCCCTCTTTGTGCGAACCGGGAATAACCGCAAGGCAACCGTTATCGCGACTGGTGGGCAGCATGGCAGTCCACACGGCGACAATGGCCGATGCTGGTCGCATGCTGAAGTACCGAAGATCCTGATGCAGGGGGTGCTTACCATCAACTCTAGGCGGCTTGTTGAACACATTGCTGGTCAGGCTGTATATCTCATCACCAATGATGCTGCGCACACAGTCTACTACCGATGGCAAACAGGCAAAGGTGCTGAGCACCTCATCGTCTTCTAGGCAGAACAGCTTGTTCACGGCGTGCAGTGGCGTCTGAGGCTGCACTGCGCCCTTGACCACCATCACGTCCTGCATGATCTTCATAGCCCCAGCCGCTGGCTGTCTGCCCTCTACGATGTCGAGAAAGCGCTGATTCAAATCCGTCAAGGTTTGGGAATCAACCAATCCCGGCAGTAGTAAAAACCCATCTCGCTGGTATTGCTGAATTTGTTCCGGACTCAGCATGTCATCTACTCCCCTTCCAGATGATCTTAATGTGCTTGTCGCGGCCGGATCTTGCAAGACTTGAGAACACCCCGTCCGGCGCGAGCATAAAAAACGCGGCTATTGCCGCGTTTTTTCCACTGGAAAGTCGGATCTACCGCCTAGCCACCGAAATCATCAAAAGCGATGTTCTCGGGCTCGACGCCTAAGTCTTCCAGCATATTCTGCACTGCCTGAGCCATCATCGGCGGCCCACACATGTAGTACTCGCAATCCTCTGGGCTCGGATGATCCTTCAAATAGTTTTCGTAAACAACGTTGTGAATAAACCCTGTATAGCCGTCCCAGTTGTCCTCTTCCAGAGGGTCGGACAGGGCCACGTTGAACTTAAAGTTCTCGTTATTGGCCGCCAACTCTTCGAATTCTTCGATGTAGAACATCTCTCGTAGCGAGCGTGCACCGTACCAATAGCTCATCTTGGTCTTGGTACCTTTGCGACGCAGCTCATCAAAGATATGAGAACGCAACGGCGCCATACCTGCACCGCCGCCGATCCAGATTTTTTCTGCCGGAGTGTCTTTGACAAAAAAGTCGCCGTAAGGGCCGAATACCGTGATCTTGTCTCCGTCCTTTAGGTTCGCCACATAAGATGTCATGGCGCCCGGTGGTAGGTGATCCATTCTTGGTGGTGGTGGCGATACCCGAATGTTGAACTTCAGCACACCTCGCTCTTCCGGATAGTTAGCCATGGAATACGCACGAATAGTGGTCTCTTTGACATCGGACTTGAGGTCCCAGAAGTTGAATTTGTCCCAGTCCTCGCGGTACTCCTCTTGAACATCGATACTAGACCAGTCCATGGAATAAGGGGGAATCTCCAACTGTACGTAGCCGCCTGCACGGAAGGCCACGTCTGCGCCTTCGGGTAACTTGAGGTTCAGTTCCTTAATCATGGAAGCAACGTTGGGGTTAGAAATCACCTCGCACTCCCAGCGCTGAACGCCAAGGGCATCGTCTGGCACTTCTATTTTCATATCCTGCTTCACTGCCACCTGGCAGGACAGGCGCCAACTGTCGTTGATTTCGCCGCGATTAAAGTGCCCTTCTTCCGTTGCGAGAATGCTGCCACCGCCATCCACAACTCGACATCGACATTGGGCACATGTACCACCACCGCCGCAAGCGCTGGCGAGGAAAATACCTTTCGATGCCAGCGTGCCCAGTAGCTTTCCGCCCGCCGGAACTTCTACAGACTTATCCGGATCATCATTGATCAAAATGGTGACGTTGCCAGCGCTTACCAGCTTAGATCGGGCAAATAAAATCACCCCCACCAAGGCCAACACTGTGACCGTGAACATAACGACGCCAAGTAAAACAGTTGAATCAACCATGATGGCTCCCTGCTAACTAGTTAAATATCGATACCGCCGAAGGACATGAAGCACATGCTGATCAGCCCAACGGAGATAAAGGTAATGCCGAGGCCACGAAGGCCATCAGGCACGTCACTGTATTTCAGCTTTTCTCGAACGCCGGCCAATGCGGTAATTGCCAATGCCCAACCCACACCAGCGCCCAGTCCAAACACCACGCTTTCAGTAAATGTTTGATCCTGGTCGATCATCATCAAAGATGCCCCCAAGATAGCGCAATTCACTGTAATCAACGGCAGAAAAACACCGAGCGCGTTGTACAGAACCGGGACATAACGGTCTAACACCATCTCCAGAATCTGCACCATGGCTGCGATAACGCCGATGTACGACAGCAGGCCCAAAAAGCTCAAATCCGCGTTTGGAAAGCCGGCCCACGACAATGCGCCTTCACGTAGGAAAAAGTTAAAAATGAGGTTGTTTACAGGCACGGTGATAGCCAAAACCACGATAACGGCAACGCCTAGGCCAAAGGCCGTGGAAATCTTTTTCGAAATCGCGATGAACGTACACATACCCAAAAAGAAGGTTAGCGCCATGTTTTCAATAAACACGGCCCGCACAAAGATGCCTAAATAATGTTCCATTAGATGGCCTCCTTGTACTGCCCATTGGGCGCAATTTCGTACTCGGGCTCTTCCACCTGTTCGGTCTTCCAAGCGCGAATAGCCCAGATGAACAAACCGATGATAAAGAAGGCACTGGGCGCTAACAGCAGCATGCCGTTAGGCACATACCATCCGCCATTGGCCACAGTTGGAATAATCTCAAAACCCAACAGCGTGCCAGACCCCAGAGGTTCCCGCACCAAGGCAACACCTATTAGGATCACACTGTACCCCAGGGCGTTACCAAAGCCGTCCAAGGCCGATAGCCACGGACCGTTCTGCATGGCAAAGGCTTCCGCGCGCCCCATCACGATGCAGTTGGTAATAATCAAACCAACAAAAACCGACAGGCTCTTGGAAATGTCATAGGCCACCGCTTGCAACACCTGATCCACCACAATCACCAGTGAAGAGATGATCGTCATCTGAACAATGATTCGAATGTTGGTTGGTACCCGATTACGCACCAAAGACACCGCCAGGTTGGACATAGTGGTAACGAAAATCACAGCCAAGCACATGACCAGAGTGGTGGACATGTTGATGGTTACCGCCAGCGCGGAGCAAATCCCCAATACCTGCAAGGCAATGGGGTTGTTATTAAAAATCGGATCGATCAGAACTTCTTTTTGAGTTGCCATGGTATCCCCCTACCCCTGTGCCAAGCCGTTGGACTTAAGGCGCTTAAGGTAGGCGCCAAAGCCCCCATCGCCGGTCCAATAATTCACCATGTTCTCCACGCCCTTAGTGGTGAATGTGGCGCCTGAGAGCGCATCTACTTCGTAGCTCGCGGCTTCGCTGGTACTAGCTGAGCGCTGCTTTACTAGGCGCACCTGGGGCTGGCCCATATCATTGAAGAGCCGCACACCCTGCCATCCGGCCTTCCACTTGCTGTTGTCTACCTCACCACCGAGGCCCGGAGTTTCCTTATGTTGGTAAAAGCCCAGCCCTGCGATGGTGTTTAGATCGCCGTCCAAGGCCAGATAACCGTAGAGTGTTCCCCATAGACCGTATCCGCGGACGGGCATCACGATTTTCTCTATACCAGTTGCAGTAGTCTTCAAGTAGACCAGTGACACATTCTCCCGGCGCCTAAGAGTGGCGATGTCTTCCGAAGGCGTCAGCGCTACCGACTTAGAAGCGTCACTAGCCGCCCGAATAGGGTCGTAACTAGCGACATCAATACCATCTACGTATTCGCCGGTTTGTAGATCCACCGCCCGAACCGTGAATTCAGCGAACAGCTCTTCAATGGAGCGGCCGTCAGCAGAAACGTTCTGGTCTGCTGGCAGCATGCCAGCGGCTCTGAGAATGTTCTTTTTCTGATCCAGTTCTTTGTTCAGCTTCTGTATGGGCTTCAAAGCGACCGCCATAGACGACACGACAACGGAGCACACCAAACACAAAAATACCGCGATCAGAAAGGTATTCGCCAAACTGTCTTTATCTAATTTAGCCACGGGCAAGTCTCCGTTTGATGTTCGATTGCATGACAAAATGGTCAAGCAACGGCGCAAACAAGTTGCCGAACAAAATCGCCAACATCATGCCTTCTGGGAAGGCCGGGTTAACCACACGAATCAACACGCACATAAAGCCGATGAGCATGCCGTAAAACCAGCGGCCGTTGTTAGTCATAGCCGCAGAAACGGGATCCGTAGCCATGAACACAGCGCCGAAGGCAAAGCCACCCAACACCATGTGCCAGTAGAATGGCATGGCGAACATGGGATTGCTCGAAGGCAATAGGTTAAACAGCGACGCCGTCAATGCCATACCCAGGAACACTCCTGCCATGACCCGCCAAGATGCAATTCGAGAAAGACACAACAGAACGCCAGCGATCAATCTGGCGAGAGTCGAGGTTTCACCCACGGAACCTGGCATAGTGCCAATAAAGGCAGACATCCAGTCTACACCATACTCAAGGCCAATAGCCGCGTTACCCAACGGCGTGGCTTGGGTCCAACCGTCAACGGCCACCCATACCGCGTCACCGGACATCTGGGCAGGGTAGGCAAAATACAAAAAGGCACGACCGGTAAGAGCAGGGTTCAAGAAATTCTTACCTGTACCGCCAAAGACTTCCTTAGCAATCACCACGCCAAAGATCACGCCTACCGCAGCCATCCACAAGGGAATAGAAGGTGGTAGTGACAGCGTGAATAGGATGGAGGTCACAAAGTAACCTTCGTTGACCTCATGGCCACGCTTAGAAGCGAACCAAATCTCAAAAGCAATACCCGCCACAAAGACTGTGACGTACAAGGGTATGAAATACGCCAAGCCGTGGACTAGGCAGTCCCAAACGCTGTTCGGGTCGTAACTGATAAGTCCGTTTAGAAAAATCCCCCGCCAGCTGTCAACGCTGGTTAGGCCCATGGCCTGCATGGCTTCGTTCGCGTTTAAACCAATAAAATAGCTTCCGGCGAATACGGGTAAAAAGGCACACAGCCACACCGTGATCATCACCCGCTTCAGGTTCAGGCCATCGCGAACATGAGATGCACCCGCCGTCGTAGTTGACGGTGTGTAGAGCGCTGTATCTATCGCTTCATAAGCGGGATAAAGCGCCTCGTATTTACCGCCTTTCTCAAAGGCCGGCGCTATATCGTCGAGGAAGGATCTTAAACCCATCAAATTACCCCTCTTTCTCAATTTGTGTCAGAACGTCTCTCAGAACAGGTCCGAATTCGTACTTGCCCGGACAGGCATAGGTACAAAGTGCAATGTCGTCTTCATCCAACTCCAAGCAGCCCAACTCGATAGACTTCTCTACATCGCCAACCAGTAGACTGCGCATCAACGGGGTTGCCAGGATATCCATGGGAATGACGTCGTCGTAAGTTCCAATGGGCACCATGCCCCGAGTACTGCCGTTGGTCGTTGTCGTAAAAGAAACTGCCTTCTCGCCAACCCACTTCGACAAAAACGCTGGGAAGACCGAGTGAATGGACGCACCGGGCGCTAAGTAACCAAACATTTTCCGCTCCCGACCTTCAGGTATCACCGATACTTGGTTGTGATAACGGCCCAAGTAGGCTTGCTGACCGCGAGAGGTTCGACCTGACAGTACAGAGCCCGAGATAACTCTCTGCTCGCCATCCACAAGTTCTCCGGCCGTTAGCTCTTCCAGATTTGCGCCCGCAGCGGTGCGAATGAGCCGTGGCTGGCTTACTCCGGGACCACCTAGGGCGATGATGCGCTCGCTAAGTACCGTGCCGGTTAAGAATAAGTGCCCTATGGCGATCACGTCTTGATAACCCACAAACCAAACGGTCTTGGACGGGCTCACCGGATCTACAAAGTGAATGTGCGTTCCAGGCAGACCTGCCGGATGCGGCCCTGCGAAGGTGTGGCTCGTTACACCCGGATGACTGGATGCCTGAAGAGCTGCCCCATCGTCTTGACACAGATGAACCATTCCGTCGGTCAACCGCGTTAACACTGTCAGGCCCACCGCGAAGGCCTCTTCACGTTCGGCGATAATTTGTTTTGGGTCCGCCGCCAATGGGTTCGTATCCATGGCAGTCACGAAGATCGAGTGCGGCGTCGTGGTCGGAGCGGGAATTCGAGAAAATGGTCTCGTGCGCAGAGACGTCCAAGCACCGCTTTGCAGCAGCTGTTCTACCACCGCACTGCGTTCTAAATTCTGAATTGTCGCGGCGTCATGAGCTTGAAACGTTTGAGCATCATCGCCACTTACGTCGATTACCATGCTGATGAAGGCTCTCTTGGCGCCGCGGTTGATGCTGGCTACCGTACCGGCTGCTGGTGCGGTGAATACCACGCCATCTGTTTTTTTGTCTGAGAACAGTATCTGCCCTCTTTTTACGGTATCGCCTTCGGCTACTACCATGGTGGGCTTCATGCCGGGGTAGTCTTCACCAAGGATCGCGACGCTTCGAACCGTTTTTGCATCCACAATAGATTGCTCTGGTGCACCTGCAATGGGTAGGTCCAACCCTTTTTTAATCTTAATCATATGATCTCGTTGTAGCCCTTATGCGCCAACGCGTTGTTGAACATCCGGCCGGATGCGTCAACGAACCGGTCACCGCCTCTCTTAACTGGTTCCCTCGGCGGCGTCGAACCCTTCATCTCTCGTCAATGAGTGTTTACGAACAACTTTCCGACCTTGTCAGAGAGCGAGATTCGAAGCCGCCGGAAGTATAGTGGCGTGGCCGAGCAAATCCAACGACCTTGTCGCAAAACCGTGTGAATTTTTAGTGAACGTGGCTTTGACACCGCTTAACGCTTAAGAAATCGCAAAAAAGCGATAGCAAGCGGCCGTTTCGCAGTGAGAACCGCGACCGAGTTGAAACGGGACCGCCAGGATCCCGGCGGTCGGGTAAGAAGAGTCCCCTGCCTCGTCTAGAGTGTAGAGCCTAGGACAACGATTGAGCCGCAGCGTGCAAAATGGGCATCCCTTCACCGCTGCTGGCGTCGGCCTGCAGCGTTACGATCTCCCACGCATCGTCGCAGCGCAGAATGGCTCTGGCCAGCTTGTTATTCAGCGCATGACCCGACTTATAACCATTGAAAGACCCCAAAATTGGTCTTCCCAGTAAGTACAAGTCACCAATAGCGTCGAGAAGTTTATGTTTAACGAACTCGTCTTCGTAGCGTAGACCGTCTTCGTTAATGACACCGTCGTCAGACACACCCACAGCATTTTCCAAACTGGATCCCAAGCACTTTTGGATGGACTGAGCATAGGCCAGTTCTTTTTCTAAGCCGAAAGACCGTGCCCCGCTGACCTGAGATATATAGGAGGTGCGAGAAAAGTCCATTTCGATGTGTTTTGGATACCGGTCGTAAACCGGGTGGCTGGCGACAAAGGTATATCCCGCTTTGAACCCATCAAAGGGTTCTACCGACGCTACCGCGTCTTCCTGACTCACCGAGATCTCTCGGGTAATGCGAATGAACTGCCTGGGAGCCTGCTGCTCTATGACACCAACGGATTCGATCATATCTATAAAGGGCGCCGCGCTGCCGTCCATAATGGGCACTTCTTCGGCGGACAACTCTACTTCTAG
>JAQWIX010000118.1 GCA_029248675.1 Pseudomonadales bacterium
GCAGCTCAAGTGGGAGCTAGAAGATCTGTCGCTGCGTTACCTGCGCGAGGACATCTACCTGGGTATTGCCAAGCAGCTCAAACGTCGGCGCCAAGAACGGGAAGCACAGGTCAAAGAGCTGGTTCAGGTCATTCAGCAGCGACTTGAGCAGGCGGGCATCAAGGCGCAAATCAAGGGCCGGGCGAAGAACATATTCAGTATCTGGCGCAAGATGCAGTCCAAAAATATTCCGCTGGAAGATGTGCACGATGTACGTGCGGTGCGGATTATCGTCGATGACCTCGCCAATTGTTATGGCGCGCTTGGGATCATTCACAGTACGTGGGCCCATGTACCCAGTGAGTTCGATGATTACATCGCGGTACCCAAGGAAAATGGCTACCAAAGCATTCACACCGCCATAACCTTTGATGATGACCGTTCCCTGGAAGTCCAGATACGCACCCGAGCCATGCATGAAAATGCTGAGTTGGGTGTGTGCGCGCACTGGGCTTACAAAGAGGGCGATCAGCCCGCCGAGGAGAGCGGTTATTCAGAGAAAATGGGCTGGCTGCGCCAAGTTATTGATTGGCACGACACCCTGAACGGTATTGAAAGCCTGCCAGACCTATTGGCCCAGCGAGTGGGTGAAGAGCGCATTTACGTGTCCACGCCTAGGGGCCATGTGCTGGATTTAGCCGCAGGTGCCACGATGTTGGATTTCGCTTACCGTATTCATACGGAACTAGGGCACACCTGCACCGGCGGCGTTATCGACGGTAAGTGGGCACCTGTTCGCACTCCGCTAAAAACCGGAGAGCAGGTAGAGATCATATCCGGCGGGCCAGTAAGACCCCACCGAGCTTGGCTGGAGTCCCGTTTGGGCTTCGTTCGCACTCACCGAGCCAAGGCGAGCATTGCGGCTTTTTTCCGGGGCGATAGCCAACTGAAAAGCGCTCGTCGCGGTATGAGCATCATACAAAACGTTGTGGGTGGTGTGGGTGCGGCCCATCTGTCCCAGGATGCATTCGAACAGTTGGCTTCAGAGCTCGGATACGACGATGTGGAATCGTTATTCGTCGCTACCGCGCTGGGCCAGCAAAGCTATATTTCATTGGCCCACCGAGTGCTTAGCGATCCGCCGCTGTGCAAAGCATTGAACCTTTGGCCAGAAGGCAGCGACGGGGCAAGCATGACTTTTCCTGCCCAATGCGGTTTTCGCATCACCGCAAAAAACCGTGAGAGTTTGCTGCGAGACATCACCGCGCTGCTGGCAGATCAGGGGTTACCCATCGTCAAAGCTGCGGGAGAACTGGTTGATGAAGACACCGCTGTGATCACCGTGGAGGTCAACGTCTCCGACTGGTTAACCTGTTTGGAACTGCTCAGTCATCTTTCCTACTTGCAAAGCGTCGTGAAGGTAACCCGTTACCCTGCGGGCCAAGCCCGAGCTGCGGGTGTCTGACCGCTGACGGGTGTTCAATCCCGAGTTTTCATCCGCAGCAAATCAGGTAAAGTACGCGGCTTCGCGTGGCAAACTTGCGGGTTGCTGGGCGCTCACCATCAATCGTTGCTTAGTTTAGGCGTCAGGAGCACATCATGAGAATTATCCTTTTAGGCCCGCCGGGTGCAGGCAAGGGCACGCAAGCCCAATTCATCAAGGACTCCCTAGGCGTCCCTCAGATCTCCACTGGGGACATGCTGCGGGCGGCTGTTGGCTCTGGCAGCGAGCTGGGAAATCGGGTGAAAGCGGTGATGGATTCTGGTGCCTTGGTCTCGGATGACATCATCATCGATCTGGTGAAAGAACGCATTCAAGCCGATGACTGTGCCAACGGCTTCTTGTTCGACGGGTTTCCGCGGACCATTCCCCAAGCCCAGGCCATGGATCAAGCCGGCATTCCTATCGATGCTGTGGTGGAGATTCAGGTTGAAGACGAAGAGTTGGTCAAGCGCATCACCGGTCGCCGGGTACACCCCGGATCTGGCCGTGTATATCACGTGATCTACAACCCGCCAAAGACTGAGGGTATGGACGACGTCACCGGTGAAGCGCTGCAGCAGCGCGAAGACGATACTGAAAGTACCGTGCGCGAGCGGCTGTCGGTTTATTACGAGCAAACCCAGCCATTGGTAAGCTATTACCAAGGAAAGTCTTCGCTCAAATATCTAGAGATCGATGGCAGTGGTGCGGTTGAGGATATTCAATCCGCCATCGCAGCGGGTCTTAGCGCTTAGTCCAGCAGGTCACTTAGGGGCAGCACATTCACGCCAGCGCCGCTGGCTAAGTCGCCACTGTCTTTAGGCACTTCGATCAGGCAGTTGGCCCCAGCGAAGGTGCTCAGGCGGTTGGACCCCTGATCTCCCGTGTGCCTGACTGTGAGGCTGTCGGATGGTCCGCCGGAATAGATACCCCGTTGGTACTCGGCCCGCCCGGGTCGGTGAGACAGCGGACTACTCAGGGTCGCCGGGATCTTGAGAATCGGCTGGGGATCGGTTCCGCAGAGTCGTTTCAGGCTTGGCATCACCAGCAATAGACAGGTCACAATGGTAGAGACCGGGTTGCCGGGTAAGCCAAAGATCCAGCAGTCGCCAATGCTGCCGAAGGCCAAGGGCTTGCCGGGTTTTAGATTTAATCGCCAGAAGGCAAGGTCGCCCAGTTCGGCGATGGTAGCGCCAATAAAGTCGGCATCTCCCACGGAAACCCCGCCGCTGGTAATCAGCATGTCGCAGCGCTTGGCGCCGTCTGCCAGCGCCTGCCGCACCACGCTTGGTTCGTCGGGCAGCCGTCCCAGTTCCACTACCTGAACGGGTAAGCGCTCCAGGAGGTTGGCCAAGGTAAAGGCGTTGGAATCGTATATCTCGCCCAAGGCCAGCTGATCCGGGGGGGTCGATGGATCTTTAAGTTCGTCGCCACTGGAGAAGATGCCCACGGTGACGCGACCGTAAACTTCCACTGTGTTAACGCCAGCTGCCGCCAAGGAGCCAAGTCGCAGGGCGGTGAGCAAGTCGCCAGGTTCTGCCAGCACTTGGTTCAACTGCACATCATTGCCAACGGGTCGTATGTAGTCTTCGTCAACATCGTGTTGCTCAAACCGCACGGTGACGGAACCGTCTGTGGCGGTAATGGTCTCTGCCAGTCGCTCTTGCAAGAGGATTAAGTCTGCGCCCGGGGGCACGACCGCGCCGGTAAAAATACGCACGCATTGCCCCAACCGAATGGGGTCAACAAACGGATGCCCAGCTAAACTCTGGCCCACCACCGATAGACCTGTATCTTTCGCTTGTTTAAAGTCTTGCCGTGCAAGGGCGTAACCGTCCATGGCCGAGGCTCGGAAGGGGGGGAGCGCCAGTTGGGCTTTGATACCAGCCGCGCTGACCCGGCCGCTTGCCTCACTCAAGGGGATGACTTCGGTGCGTGAAATAGGCGCTAACTGAGCAAATAGTGCTGCTCGCGCTTCCTCCAGATCCATCGGTTGGCTATGCTCTTGCAATGACTGTCACCCTTTGTATTGAGACCTCAAGCGCCTATTGTAGCCTAGCCTTGGCCGTGGAAGATCAAGTCTTCTTCCGTCACGAAGAGCTGCATCGACGGCATAACGAAGAAGTGCTGCCGCTGCTGGATGCTTTGTATCAAGAAGCCGGGGTCGTGCCCAGAGACACGGGCTTGATAGGGTTTGGTGCCGGTCCCGGATCCTTTACCGGCGTGCGCATCGCCGCCTCTATTGCTCAAGGTGTCGCCATGGCCAGCGGTTGCCCCGTGGTGCCAATGGCGGGCTCTGGGATTTTGCTTCGCAGTGCATTAGCCCAATACAAACAGCATGCGCCAAACCGGGGGGATTCGGTGCCATCGACTCAGACGTGGCTCACCGTTGTTTCCAGTCGCGCCGATGCCTACTACCTGGCTCTTTATGGCCTGACTGAAGAACAGGGTGAGGACGTCTTAACCACCGTCCATGAAGACCGACTGTATACCGAACTACCTCAGTGGCTGCAGATTGGGCAGCAATCGCTTTCGCTAGTAGGGCCAAGGCCGTCATGGATGTCCGAGGCACTTGTCTTTGAGCAAACCGTGGAGCTCGCACCCAATGCAAAGGCCATGGTTCAGCCAGTTCGAAATGCCCACAGCCTAGGTCAGTCCCAGCCAGCCCAGCAAGCGCTGCCTATTTATGTTGAAGGAGACTCCCCTTGGAAAAAAGTGGCTCGGGTTTCGTCGACGAACCCACGAATGAACAATGAATGATCAATGAGCAATCAATGAGCAATCAATGAGAGGCCAATGAACGAGCCGGGCCTAATGCTCTACCACCAACAGGACTATGCGGAGCGGGCACAGATTTATGCCCCTTGGTGTCAGCTGCAAGCCGTCACACAGGCTCCTGCGGTTACTGCGCCGGCCCTCTACCTTGACCGAGAAGGTATGTGGCTATGTATGCCCGGTTATCCAAATCCCTTTCAGCCCTCCCATAATGAGCTGTTGCGGCGTGCTCAAAGCAGCGGGGCGCGCACAGAACTGGCAAGAGCTTGTGGTAGTGCGATATCAGATTTGCACATTCTTGATGCCTGCGCCGGATTCGGTAGTGATGGGCTGCTGTTGGCGCAATTGGGTGCCAAGGTTTGCATGGTGGAGCGTCAACGGCTGGTTTGGATTTTACTGCAGGAGCGCGCGCGCCATTTCAGTGGCGCTCAGGCGATATGCGGTGAGGCTGCCGAGGTGCTGGCTCGTCCCGCTGCAGGTACGCAAGCAGCCTCGTGGGATGTGATTCTGCTGGATCCCATGTTTCCGCCTCGAGGTAAAAAAGCGCTGCCAAACAGAGGTCTACAGCACCTGCGGGAACTTACGGAGAGCGCGGCAAACGGCGACGATGAGCTGATTCTCTTAGGCCTAGCGCTTGAGAAAACGGCTGGGCGTGTGGTGGTTAAAAGGCGACTGAAAGATGCCCAACTGCTGCCGGCTGACTTTCAGATTAAGGGCAAGAGCATCCGCTTTGACATTTACCGTGGTCAAATGCAGGCCAGTTAATCACGTATGACTGCGTCAACCGCCCGCTGCAACGCGAACAAAATTCGAGCCTCTAGAATGCGTTCAGCGGCGCTATCAGCTACCGCCTGCAGGTCATTGACGGGTATTAAATGACCGGTTTCGTTCTCGCGCAACCAACCCTCTGAGAGTAGGCCATCGACAAAGCTATCGAACAGGCTTTGCTCGGAAAACTCAGCGCCGGTTAAGCTAAATAGTCGCGCCAACTTGCGAGCAACGCTGAGGCTGTGTTGTTGCAGTTCCTCTC
This sequence comes from Pseudomonadales bacterium, assembly GCA_029248675.1. GTDB lineage: Bacteria > Pseudomonadota > Gammaproteobacteria > Pseudomonadales > Azotimanducaceae > UBA4421. The sequence goes on from JAQWIX010000118.1 coordinate 5,268, forward strand.
GATTCCACCGGCCATGACCCGCAATGCAAATGACCACGTACATACGCTGCAGTATTTCCAGCACTAGGTTACCCATTTGGCTGAGGTGCTCAAGCTCTTCGCTGGGTTTGCTGGGGGGGATGATTTGGGAGGTATTTCGTTCCAGCAGCCCTTGGCCTGCCAAGGTTTCTAGGACCAAATCCGTGTTTGTGGTGTCATCACAGGTTAGCTCTTGGGCAATGAATGGATAAATCACCTCAACATGTTCCCTTAGCCGTTGCTCGCTGATGCCTTGGGGGCTACGCGAAACCAAGAGGGCGACCAAGGCGGGTAGGGCAAACAGATGTAGGACGTTATTCCGATACCAAGTCAGCAGGGTTGCGTTGGCGCTGGAGCAGGTAAGCCAATCTTCTGTATCGTGTCGGCTGATGAAGCCCAGGGCTACGGTTTTGTCGATGCAGTCTTGACTGTCCCTCACATTATCCGTGAGTACCTGGGGGCCATAGAGGTTAGTCGCCAACTGCTGAAAACAACGGATTTGTTCTCGCAGCGCATCCGATTCAATGGTGAGATTGTTGCGATCTGTTAGCACTAGGGCCAAAAGATTCACAGGATTCACGCTGGCATGTTGATTGATACGCTCCATGACGGCTCGGCCGAGATCGCTCAATAACAAGTTCTTGTCTTGGTTTTTACCTTCCGACCTTTCCGTCTGCTGTTGCAGCCACTCATCGAGTTTAATGGGTGCTGCCACGTTAACTTGAAGCTCTCCGAAGTTCTGGCGAATAAGCTGCAGATTGTTGACCACCCCCAGCAGATCTTCTTGCTCTTTGGCATGGCCTCGAAGTTCTCGAAGGTAACTGCCGCTTTCGATGACTTTTTCGTAGCCAAAGTAGATTGGTACAAATGCCAAGGGTTTTGGTAATCCGCTCAACTGTTGTTCTAGGCAGAGTTTGAGTAGACCGTATTTGGGTGATAGCAGGCGGCCGCTGCGGCTGCGGCCACCTTCAGGAAAAAACTCGACGCTGTGGCCGCTGGCGAATACTTGATGCAGATATTCCTCGAAAACTGCCGCATAAAGCGGATCGTCACGAAAGCTGCGGCGCATAAAAAAGGCGCCACCTTGACGCAGTAAGCGGCCTACGATGGGTAGGTTTAGATTATCGCCCGCTGCAATATGCGGCAACATGATGCCAGCCTTGAACAAGGAGTAGCTGAGCACAAGATAATCGATATGGCTGCGATGGGAGGGTACATAAACTAGGGTGTGGGTGTCGTTTACCTCGGCCAAGGCCCCGAGACCACGTATGTTGATCCCGCTGTAAATGCGCTGCCAAAACCAGCGTAGAAAGACGCGGAACAATCGCAGGGTTCGGTAGGTCATATCCGATGCAATGGTTTGGCCCATTTTGTAGGCCGCGCGATGGAGTTTGCTGAGCTTCCGATCTTTGGAGATAGCAGCGTCGCTTACCTGTTGGGCGATGGCGCTGCGGACTCTGGGTGCCCGGGTTATTTGGGCAAGTAGGGTCCGACGATGGGAATGGTCCGGCCCCAGGGTGAAAAACTGCATGGCCTTAAAACGTCGTCTGAGCAACCGTGCCGCCCGACGGGCGGCAAACTCTGAGCCACGCTGGTGGATTGCTAGCTCTGTCAGGGGCACGGATTTGCCAAAGCAGACATGGACGTCACCGCGATTCAAAACGAGGCCTAAAAACCGTTTGAAACCCGCCGTTGCGGATCGCTGCTCCGAGGTTAATGCCTGCAGCAAACTGTCCTTAGGTGAACGTCCCCGACCCCAAAAAACGCAAACCGGTACTACGACAATGCGTCGGTGAACTTCGTCCGGTGCGCCAATCAATTGCTCCAGCAGATCAGGCACCCGCGTCATGGTCATGCGACCGGCAATGCCTTGGGCTAAACCGAAGTAAGCACGCGGGCTTTGCCAAGTATCAATGCGAAGAGAGTCCAAAGGGGTGTTGTAATCGAAGGATTGCACGCGATCGTCATTGGGGGGGCGGTTACTGTTGAGTCCCAAGACGGCTTTTTCGACGATCACCGCATCGGCAAGTGAGTGGCTGGCCTGGGCATAGACGATTAACGGCTTTGCATCGACGCTGGGGGATTGCTGATAAACCTGAAGGGCATCGTCGCCGCTAACCCACGGCTTTATGCCTGAGGTGATTAGGCGTCGCCAAACCGCTTGTCTTATTTTCTGCCATGTTGATGGTGCGGTGATATTCATTGAAAGGGCGTGTGGGCGATAACCCCTCGCCTAGCGACTGGGCGTTTGGCTCCTGAACAATTCGTCCGCATTGGCGCTGTCGCCGTCGCGTCCACCAACTTCCCAAATCCCATTTAATTTAAGGTCCGTTAGTGCCTTGGCGGTACCGGCGCTGTCGATCACCGTGGGGCGGAGAAACACCACGAGGTTGGTTTTGGTTTGTCGTTTGCTCTTAGATTTGAACAAGTTGCCAAGCACAGGGATGTCTCCCAGAACTGGTACTTTGCGTTGACTGTCGTTGGTGTCGTCTTGAATCAGTCCACCCAAGACAATGGTTTCGCCGGAGGCAGCAAGCACCGTGGTTTCAATCGAGCGCTTCGAGGTCACAACATCGGCAAAGGTCGAATTGCTCACGGTATTGTTCAGTACATTGGAAATATTCTGTGCCACCTCCATCCGCACCTCGTCGGTGTCATACACATGGGGGGTAACCGTCAGCTCTATGCCAACATCTTCTCTCGTTACTGTGGTAAACGGGTTATTCGCTCCGTCACTGGAGGTAGTGAAAGAGCCGGAGCGGAAGGGTACCTCTTGGCCCACTAATATTTTTGCCTCGGTATTGTCCAATGTGACGATGCTCGGTGTGGACAGCAGATTGGCGTTCTCCAAACTCGCTAGAGCGCTGATGACTGCGCCAAAGGAAACGCCGTCGATATCGACTTTCGCCGCGGCCACAGTGGGCTGAGTGATGGAGCTAATTCCAGCCAGAGCGTTTTGCCCAACATTGCCGTCTTGGTTGGCTAGGGAACCTAAAACGCTGTTGAGGCTGCCCCCCAAACTGGTGGAAATCAAGGGGACGCTTTTACCCCGAGCATCCAGCCCAGCGCTTTCCACGCTGAAGCTCTTGTTGTCCGTTAGGCTGATTTCAACAATGGCAGCCTCAATGAGTACTTGGGACCGCGGGGTATCCAGACGCTGAACAATGTTGAGTAACTCGTTCATATCCGAAGGATCTGCCCGCAGCACGATGGCATTCAAGGATTTGTCTGCCTGAATCGTCACCGCACCGCTAGGGCCTCGGTCGGATCCACGTTCATTTTGCTGAATCAGATTGTTCAATATGCCTGCGACGTTCTCTGCATCGGCGTGGTTCAACATGATCACTTGGGTCGCGTCGTTGGTGGTGGTTGGGCGATCGAGCTTTTCGATAATTTGAATCAGTTCGGCGATGGAACTTGTTTGGCCTCGCAGCACTAGGGAGTTGTTGCGCTCGTTGGCAATGACCTGAACCTTCTGCGGCCCTTGAGCATTGGGTCCAAGCTGGTCTGGAGCAACCTTTTGCAAGATATCCACTATGTTGCCTACCCAAGCTTCTTTGAGAGGCACCATGACAACTTCGTTGGTTTGTGCCACATCAATGTCGGTGATGATGGTTTTTAGGCGCGCGATGTTGTCCGCGTGATCCGAAAGGATAATGACATTGGGCTGTCGGACACTGCCAATGTGGCCGTATTGGGGGATCAATGGGCGCAAAATTTTGAGCAAATCTTCGGACTTCACGTTTTGCACCGAGATGATTTCCGTCACCAGTTCTTCCGGTGCCGCGCCTGCCAGTCCACCGAGAGCTCCCGGAGTTTGTTTACCCGTGGCACTTTGCTGAATACGAATCACGTTCCCTGATGGAACCGCTGTGTAGTTTTGCAGCCGCAGGACGCTGAGAAAAAGTTCGTAAACACCGTCTTTACCCAGAGGCGTTTCCGAAATGACATTCACCTGACCTTTGAGCTTGGGGTCCACCACAAATGTTTTGCCCGTAATTTTGGCCACTTGAGCAACAAATTCTTGTATGTCGGCGTTTCGTGTCGCCATCTGCCAAGTCTGCTCTCCCTCGCTTGCGGCTGTTCCGCTGATTGGAGATGCGCAAAGTATCGCCAGCAAAAGTCCTGCAGCGACAACACGCTTTGACAGGCCGAGAAAGTGGTTGGGAAGTTGCAATGTCATAAGTTTAAGCTCGGTTATCGTCTCAGGGATTCGGGGATCCTGCTGGTTATAGTCAGAGTCTGGCCTTCGCGCATGATTTCTACCCGCACGCTGCTCGATTGGGCAAGATCCGCAATCGCCAGCCGGTCAACGTTTAAGTCACCCAAGGGCCGTCCGTTCACGGACAGCACAATATCACCGGGCTGCAGTCCAGACTGAGACAGATATGGGTTTGATTCGTCGCCGATTCGGTAGCCGCCGCTGGCGCTGGGGGCAATGCCCAGTTTGTCCAATGTCTCCTCAGGGCGCTGGGCCAGGTCCGCGCTCAAGGTTTCGAGAACCGGTTTCTGCCCTGAAATTGTGGAGGCTTGAGTAGGCTGGGTCACCGCCGTTGGGCGCTGTGAAACTTTAGCGGGGTTTGCCTTAACCTTGTAGCCCACTTTAAATGCCAAGGCTTCCCGGGCACCGGCCCTTCGCAAAATCACCCGTTCGGCCTCAACAGCTGCCAAACGCGCGTTGCCCGGGACGGTATCACCCGGGCTGTACAGTTTTCCCGGCTTGCCTCGTTGAGAAATGATGGCGCCAGATTCCTCTGGGTCGCTGCTAACAAATACGGCCTCCAAGGTTAGCGGCAGGCGAGTGGGAGCTGCCGGTGCACTGGTATTGGGATTTGGCCCGGCTGTGGCTTGGGCGTGCCCGAACAGGGCCTGTTTGGTTAATGCGTCGATGGTGGGCGCTGGTGGCAGCGATTCAGACGCCGTCCTAGCGTTGGGCCTAGGGTCGTCGAATGTCGATGGAGTGGGGCCGCTGATGACGGCCAGTGCCGTGGTAGCGACGGAATAGGCTATGCCGGCCCCGCACAACCATTGAATTAGGGTGAGTAAACGAGGAAGCCAAAGTTGTAGTTGTTGGGGCATTGGTTTATCTCTTGGCGGTTTTTCGCCGGCGTTTCAGGTCTTGGCGATACGCCTTGCTAGGGTACTGGTAGTGCGCTTCATTGTGATCAGTTGACGCTAAAAAGCCAGTGCTCTTTGGGTCCCAGAGCGGTGGGCCTAGCAGGTTGAGAGCGAGTTAACAGATGAGTTAGAGAGACCGTTCAATTTCGAAGATGAGGGTTCCATCTGCCTCGTCGCCTTGCCACGGAAAGTTGGCCAGCCCCAGCATACCGCGGCTTACCCCAACGTAGACAGACCCTCCGAGCGCCAGGCGCAACAGTAAGAGTGGCGGTTCTGACTCTGTCCGGTTGAACTCAACTGAAGTTCCCTCGTCAAAGAAGACTGCCGCATCTAATTGTCCGTCCTCCTCATTGCTTATCCGGGCCTCTAGGGGGGGCATCGTTGCTGTGTACAACGTGTTGGCTAAAATGTAGCGAATCGGGCCGCCGTTCCACTCCAGAGTCGTTGGATCCTCTAGTTGGAAGCCGTCACTTTGTAGGTTCCAGACGCTTTCTGATAGCTTGAACTGACCGGTAAGAAATAAGTCATAGCGCTCCAGCAGAGGCCGCAAGCTACTGGCAGCGATGGTTCCGCTTAGGGTGACCTTGGTACTGGAAAAACCAATCTGTGCGAGGGCGCGGAGGTCACTGCTGTCGTGAGTGATGTGTAGGGCAAGGCCCGGTTGCAAGGTTCCTGATTGAAAGAGCGAGGTCTGCCAATGGCTTCGCCCTTGTAGGCCTAGGTTGGAAACGAGGGTTGCTGAACCATTCCACAAGGTTCCCTGTGGGGCGACAACGGCAAGTTGCTGCTCGTCAATGAAGAACCGGATTAATCCAGCAGGCAAGTTGGCGATAACCCAGATCAAAGCCAGGCTAAGCATAATCAATGCGCCACGTTTCATCGGCGAAGCATTAGGTTAACGATTGAGCAGGCGCCGGGTGATGTCGGCGTAAAGACGGGCTAGGGGTTCCAAATCTGCGATGGCCACACACTCATTCACCTTGTGAATGGTGGCATTGATCGGACCGAGTTCTACGACTTCAACGACGGCCTCGCCTGGCCGGTTCCAAGGCGAGATAAAGCGCCCATCGGATGTGCCGCCAGAAGTGGATAGTTCCGTGGTCAGCCCGGTTTCAGCCGTTATGGCACCCTGTACCGCCTCAGTTAGGGCGCCTTGTTGGGTTAAAAACGGCGGGCCGGAAAGCTGCCAAGTGAACTCGGTGTCTAAGCCGTGCTGTTTGAAGATGTCTTCGATTCGGCGCCGCAACGTCGTTTCGCTTTGCTCAGTGTTAAAGCGGATATTGAAAAGCGCCTTCAGTTCTCCGGGGACCACGTTAGTCGCCCCGGTACCGGCCTGAATGTTAGAAATTTGCAGGCTTGAAGGGGGGTAGTAGTCATTGCCATGATCCCACACTTCTTCGGCCAGAGTTGCCAAGGCCGGGGCTGCTAAGTGAATCGGGTTGGTTACGCTGTCTGGGTAGGCCACATGACCTTGGACGCCTTTGACTACTACTTGGCCGTTCAAAGAACCGCGTCGACCGCATCGCACCACATCGCCAAGTTGGTCGCTGGAACTGGGTTCACCAACCACGCAATAGTCAGGACAGATGCCTCTGCGGGCTAACTCTTCAATAGCGTGGCGGGTGCCATGAACCGCATCGCCTTCTTCATCACTGGTAATTAAGAAGCTCAATGTGCCCGGGTGGTCTTCGTTATCCCTGAGCCAGGCTTCTACGGCATAGATCATGGCGGCAAGACTGGACTTCATGTCTGCAGCCCCGCGCCCGAAGAGCATGCCGTCTTGTTCAGTCGGTTCGAAGGGCGGTGTGCCCCACTGATCTACCGGGCCACTGGGCACCACGTCGGTGTGACCTGCGAACATCAGGTGAGGGCCGCTGGCGTCGCCGGCAGGGTCCGCTCCGCGCCAAGCCCAAAGGTTGTGGACACCTTCGGCGTTGATTTGCTCGGTCTGAAAACCCAAGTCCCGCAGCATGTCGCCAATGAGTTCTTGGCAGCCGGCATCTTCCGGGGTGACGGATACTCGCCGAATCAGCGCCTTCGCCAGTTCAAGAATGGAGGGCGTTGAGTTCATCAGTTGTGACTGTGTAAGGCGTCGTTCAACTCGATGGCCTTGCGATTTGTGCGGCAGACCACTTGGCCGGTTTGGGCGTCGCGGATGAACAACAGATCCGAGTGTCCGGCAAGCTCCCGAGCCTTAACTCGGCGCACCAACTCCCCAGTTTCGTCCATAACGCTAACGGGCGTGCCGCTGGTAATGTACAAACCCGCTTCGATGGTGCAGCGATCCCCAAGGGGTATGCCGGTGCCCGCATTTGCACCAACCAAGCATTGCTCACCGATGCTAATGACGATTTCACCGCCGCCAGACAGAGTGCCCTGAGTACTGGAACTGCCCCCTAAGTCCGTTCCGGCGCCAATGATCACGCCCTGAGAAATTCGGCCCTCGACCATATTGGGTCCCAAGGCCGCGGCGTTGAAATTCACAAAACCCTCGTGCATGACCGTGGTGCCTTCACCTAGGTATGCCCCTAGACGAATTCGGCTCGCATCAGCGATACGCACGCCCGTAGGCACAACGTAGTTCACCATTTTCGGGAATTTATCGACGGAATAAACCTCGAGATTTAATCCTTGGGCTCTGGCGTTGAGCAGGGCTTGGGGTAGCTCGCTCACCTCTATGGGGCCGGCGGATGTCCAGGCCAAATTCGGTAGGTGGGCAAAGATACCGTTCAAATTCAGGGTGTTCGGTAGAGCCAGTCGGTGGGATAGCAGATGCAATTTGAGGTAGGCGTCTTCAGTGCCAGCGATGTCCGCATCGGACAGTAACCTTACGGCAATCAGCTCCTGCCCTGAGTCTTGGTTCACAGTCGCCAGCAGGGATGCCGGTAACAGATCTGGGTTGGATGCATGGAGTTTTGCCGCGGACGCTTCTGTTAGCAGCGTAACGCCTTCGGCAAAATCGGCGATGGCTGCCTCAATATCTGCTGAGGGTTGCATGATGGGGTTGGGATACAGGCAGTCCAGAATCAAACCGGCGCCATTGGTGTTGCGGATACCGATCGCAAAAGCAAAAGTAGCTGTCATTGAAAACCTCAAGGAAATGGATAAAACCGGCCCAGTTATAGGATGAAGGCTGAATTCCGGTGGGGCCGTAGTCTACAGAGGACCTTGCGCGGATTCGAGTAGGAGTCCGCGCAACAGCTATCCCAGTGATTACAGGCCAGCGGCGAAATCCGCTAGGCGCTGTGCGGCAATTATGCAGTTTTCCTTATCTGCAACCCAAGCCACCCGGACGTGGTTTTTACCGGGATTGCCCTGATCTCCCTGGCGGCCGAGATAGGTGCCAGGCATTACAGTAACGTGTTGTTCTTTGAGTAATCGCTGGCTAAAGGTCAAATCGTCTATGGGGGTTTGCAACCAGTGGTAAAAACCACCCTCAGGCTGACGCAGTTTGTAGTGAGGAAGAAGGATCTCACTTACCGCCGCAAATTTTTCTCGATACAGGGCGCGGTTGGCAATCACATGGTCCTCGTCCCGCCAAGCCAAGGCGCTGGCATGCTGATGATGGGCGGACATGGCGCAGCCGTGATAAGTGCGATAGCTCAAATACTGGGCAATTAATTGTGCGTCGCCGGCAACAAAGCCGCTGCGCAAACCGGGTAAGTTGGAACGCTTGGAGAGGCTGTGGAAGCTCAGGCAACGTTCGAAAGGTCTGCTTCCCATCTCTTCGGCAACAGCCAGCAGGCTCACCGGGATGTTGTCATCGTCGTAATACAGTTCGCTATAGCATTCGTCGCTGACGATGACGAAATCGTGTTTGTGGGCGAGACTTACCAACTCTGCCATTTCCGATGCCGACAAAATCTGCCCAGTGGGGTTGCCTGGCGAACAGATGTAGACCATCTCGATAGCCCGCCACTGATCGGCGGTGATGGCGGAAAAGTCGGATCGATAGTCTTGGTCCTGAGGATTTGGGATGTAAAGTGGCGTCGCACCGGCCAACAGGGCGGCACCCTCATAGATTTGATAGAAGGGGTTGGGCATGCCAACCAGGGACCCTGCCTTACCACTGAGCAGTGCTTGGGCCACGGCGAACAATGCCTCCCGGGTGCCGTATACCGGCAAGATCTGGTTCATCGGATCTGCGTTAATGTCAAAGCGCCCGGTGAGCCACTGACTGATGGCCAGACGCAAGTCGTCGCTGCCCTTGGTTGCCGGATACATACCCAGTTGAACCGTAAGGGCCTCAGCGTTAGCGAGGGCCTCTACCACAAAGGCCGGAGGCGGATGCTTAGGTTCACCTAAGGACAATGGAATGTGGGCCAAGCCGTCCGTGTGCTGACAGTCTTGATGCAGGTCTCTCAGTCGTTCGAAGGGGTAGGGCTGCAGATGGTCTAATTTGCTATTTAACAACGGTCAAAATCCTTGATTGATATCTTGCCATGCCAATTTGACCTCGCCGGGGTTGATTTGGCGGTTACGGTTCATGCGGCCTGATCCAAGCGTTGGCGTATGGCATTTTCAATTTCGTAGCATGTTTCTGGGCTTGCCAATCCTTCGCCGTCGATGGCGGTTACCGAGAAGATGTCTTCTACTCGTTCTCCAAGCGTGGTGATGCGAGCCGAAGATATCTCTAGGCCCAGTTCCACCAGCACGAGCGCTAGGTTAGCCAGCAGCCCCGGGCGGTCCGACGCAGTGATCTTCAGGATCGCTGCTTCGGAATCTTGTTGAGGGGTCAAGCTGACGCTGGCGGGTATGGTCAGTTCCTTTAATTGTCGCGAGACCCGCTGGCCCTGACCCGATGTGGAAGGTTCTGGATTGGCTAATGTTGCTGTTACCCGGCTGACAATCTGCTCTCGAAGAGCCGGATCTGCAACTTCAGCGCCTTCATCGTCCAGCACGGTGAACATATCAAAGTAGCGCTTGCTGGACGCTTTGTTGACGTAGGCATCCACTACCGTCAGCCCGAGCTGACTTAATGTAATGACAATGGCTGCGAAGGTCTTGGGGCGGTCTTGGTCTAATACATAGATCTTGGTTGCCCCTTCATCGGCTACAGTTGTTCTAAGTGGGGACAACCCAACGAATGCTCCGGCGCTATCGTCATGGCTCAACAAGGACTGACTCAGCGCAACGATTTCGTTGGTGGTGTGCCGCAAGAAAAAATCTTCGCCTAAGTCCTGCCAGACCGCTTCGATTGTTTGTTCGCTAAAGCCCGTCTCGCTGGCTTCCAGCTGTTCGATGGCGCCTTCTTGGTAGGCGCGAATGGTCTCGGTTCGATCCAGAGTCTCGTCTTGATCCAATAAAAAGCGTTTGGTTTCCGCGTAGAGGTGGCGCATCAGGCTGGCTCGCCAGCCGTTCCACAATGTGGGATTGGTTGCGTTGATGTCCGCTACGGTTAAGGCATAGAGATAGTCCAGCCGCATTTGCGATTTGACCTCGCCGGCAAAATCAGCCACTACCTCTGGATCGTAGATATCTCTGTTCTGGGCCACCGCGGACATATAGAGATGACGTTCAACCAGCCAGCAAACCAGCGAGGTATCTGCTTCATTTAGACCATGTTGAACGCAAAACGCCCGCGCATCTTGGGCGCCTAATTCCGAATGGTCGCCCCCGCGACCCTTGCCGATATCGTGAAATAGGCCGGCAATGTACAGAAGTTCCCCCTTGGGAATACTCTTGACGCAGCGGTGGGCGATGGGGAATTCCTCTAGGGCGGATTCATAGCGAAACCGGCGCATGTTTCGAATCACCATCATGGTGTGGGCGTCCACAGTGTATATGTGGAAAAGATCGTGCTGCATTTGCCCCACAATGTTGCCGAAGGCCGGCAAATAACGTCCAAGAACCCCATAACGGCGCATACGAGTAAGTTGGGTAACCACCGTATACGGGGCCTTTAGAATGCGCAGAAACAGCCGGCAGTTTTCCGGATCTTGCCGAAACTCATCGTCGATTAAGTGAACGGCCTGTCTCAGAGCGCGAATGGAGGTTACCCGGACTCGGATGTTCTCTTCTCGCTGGGCCATCAAGAGAAACATCTCCAACATGGCCGAGGGTTGGCGTAAAAAAATCTCAGGATCTATGGCGTCAATACGTCGATTCACCAAGCGAAACCGTTCGTTCAATGGTTCTAGGGTCGGCTTTTTCTTAGCCACGATCTCTTCCTGAAAGAACTGTAAGATGATGTCGTTGACCTCAGACAGCGCCATAACGTGCCGGTAGTAGTGCTGCATGAACAGCTCAACTCCGGACTTGGTCTCGGTGTCCATAAAGCCAAGCCGCTGGGCTAACTCACGCTGACGAGCAAAATGCAGTTGATCTTCTTTGCGTTTGGCAAGAGCGTGCAGGCCGTAGCGAACCCACCACAAAAAACGGCGGCCATCTTTAAGCCAACGTGCCTCGGTGTCTGTAAGGACCTCAAGTGCAACGAGTTGGTCAATGTCTGTGGTGCCAAATTGGCGCTTACAAATCCAGAGGGTGGTGTGGATGTCGCGCATTCCCCCGGGGGACGTTTTGACGTTGGGTTCTAGGTTGTAATCCACATTGTCGTAGTGGCGATGTCGAGCCACTTGTTCATCGCGCTTGGCGATGAAGAAGTCGGCGACGGGCCAAATTTTTCGATGGGCCAGCGCTTTGTCGAGGGTTGGGATAAGGCTGCGGTCACCGGTTAAAAACCGTCGCTCGAACAATGCCGTGGCCACGGTGATGTCGGCTCGGCACTCTTTGACGCAGCTTTTTGTGTCACGAACGCTGTGGCCCACTTCGACGTTGAGATCAAATACATCCCGTAAGAAATCTTCAATGGCCGCCCGGTGTTTTTCTGGTTTGTCGGCTAGGACTAAAATGTCGATATCAGATCCGGGATGAAGTTCTGAGCGACCATAGCCGCCCACCGCGTACAGAGCGCAGCCTCGAGGATCAGGAAAATGTTGCCGCCAAATCTCTTCCAGCAGGGTGTCAAAGGTCTGTGTCAGTCCCGCAACGAGGTCCTCAATGGGCTCGTCGTTCCAGTATCTTGTCTCCAGGGTATTGATCACCTGATGTTTGTCTTTGGCTTGTTACTATTGATTGGGGTTGGGGCAGGGTGGCGATTAATTGGCACCATCACGGCGTTTACGCTGGGTC
>JAQWIX010000143.1 GCA_029248675.1 Pseudomonadales bacterium
GCTCTACCCAGAGCTCTGATGGTGAATGCGCACTGCCGTGCTGGTGTGCCACATCATAACGAGGTTATTGAACAATAGCAGTGGGCAAGCATCGCTACCTCTGAGGCTTGCCAGAAGCCATAGGGGCTTCGGCCTAGTGACCGATTCTTGTTTTGGAGTTGCTGAGCTTGGAGCTACTGAATTTCGGATTGCCGGCTTTGAGCCAGTTGCTGTTGTTCTTCAGCGTGCTGAATACGCAAGGCCGCGATCAGATGACGGCAAATCGCACGCCCGGCTTGACTTGAGTCACCCTGTCTAATGGTCTCGTCATAAAGGTGATGATTACGCGCTGGCTCACTGAGCCTTAGGTTGGTTAAGCGATATGACCCAGTGTCTCGCTCTTTCATGGCGCGCAGATCTTTTGTATGAGGCGTTGTGAACTCCAGTTCTGGCAACGCTGGGTGCTGGGGCAACAGTTCTTGTTGCCTGTTTTGCTCTCTATTTTGAGCTCTATTTCGAGCTCTGTATTGTTCTGTGATGTGTTGCCCGTCTTGATGCCTACCCTGTTGATGCCTACCCCGTCGTTTTGTCGATTGGACGCGCTGACGCGCCCAAGCCTTGCGGTCGCGTCGCTTCGGCCGCTGGCGTAGCTCTTTCGCCAGGCGATACACCTCTTGCCAATGCTCTGCCGCGGCCTCTTCCGGGCTGAACGGGGCACGAGAAGTCTGCCCAAACGCCAGTTGCCGGGGGCCTGTCTCAAAATTTTGGTGCTGATTGCAATCGCTCATACTGTATAAATATCACGTACTGTATATTTATACAACAATTGGCTAGGACCTTTGGGAAATCCTCAGCCTGTCGGCTTCCCAATCTCCGTAAAGCTTGGTACCTGCCTCATACCCCTGGCTGAGCAAAGCCTCTGCCAATGGGTTTTCGACCATGCGTTGTATCGCGCGCTTCAATGGCCGAGCACCGTAGACAGGGTCATAGCCAGCCGCGCAGAGTGTCTCCATGGCTTTAGGACTCAGGGTCAAACGCAGATCTTGCTCCTCCAACCGGTCATTGAGCAGGTCCAGCTGCAGCTCGGCAATGCGCTCGATATCTTGTTGGGCCAAGGGCCGAAACACCACCACATCGTCAATGCGATTGATGAACTCTGGCCGGAAATGTTGAGCCACAATCCCCATCACCATAGTGTTAAGCCGATCATCAGGGCCCGAAGTCGCTTCGCCGCCACCGTCTTGCTCTTCAGTGAAGGTTTGAATGGCCTGAGAACCCAGATTAGACGTCATGACCAAAACGCAGTTGCTGAAATCAACCGTTCTGCCCTGACCGTCGGTCAGCCGGCCGTCGTCCAATACCTGCAGCAAAATGTTAAACACATCGTTGTGCGCTTTCTCGATTTCGTCCAGCAGGATCAGCGAGTAAGGCTTGCGACGCACCGCTTCTGTCAGGTACCCGCCCTCTTCGTAACCGACATAACCAGGAGGCGCACCAATGAGGCGTGCAACCGAGTGTTTTTCCAAAAACTCCGACATGTCCACTCGGATCATGGCATCAGCGGAGTCAAACAATACTTCAGCCAGCGCTTTACACAGCTCTGTTTTACCCACCCCCGTCGGCCCCAAGAACATGAGCGACCCGTTCGGTTTGCTGGGGTCTGCAAGCCCGGCCCTTGCCCTGCGCACCGCTTGGCTCACTGCGGCGATGGGTTCAGATTGACCGATCACTTTTTGGCCCAAGGTTTCTTCTAACTGCAACAGGCGCTCTTTTTCTTGTGCCAACAAACGGGCTACTGGAATCCCCGTCCACTTACCCACCACCTCGGCAATTTCTTCGGCGGTCACTTTGTTACGGAGGAGCCGGGGCTGACCTTCTTCCGCTGTGAAGCCCGCCTCTGACGCCGTGGCCTGCTCGTCAAGGCGGCGTTCCAGTTCAGGAATTATCCCATACTGCAGTTCGGACATTCGCGTCAGGTCACTTTCTCGACGGGCCGATTCAAATTGTTGGCGAGCAGCCTCCAGTTCTTCCTTGGTGTCTTGAGATCCTTTCAAGGCCTGTTTTTCTGTTTCCCATATGCGCTCGAGGGCCGCATATTCTTCTTCACTACCTTTGACCTCTTGCTGCAGGTCCTGCAGGCGCTTCTTGCTCGCGGCATCGTCCTCTTTTTTCAAGGCCTCCATTTCCATCTTCAACTGCATCATCCGGCGGTCTAAAACGTCCATGCTTTCTGGCTTGGAGTCCATTTCCAGACGGATTCGGCTGGCTGCTTCATCGATCAAATCGATGGCTTTGTCCGGCAGTTGGCGATCAGTGATGTAACGGTGGGAAAGATTCGCGGCAGCGATAATGGCGGGGTCGGTAATATCTACCCCATGATGCACTTCGTAACGTTCCTTCAAACCCCGCAAAATAGCGATGGTATCTTGGAGATCAGGCTGATCTACCTGAACTTTTTGAAATCGGCGCTCTAGGGCTGCATCTTTTTCTATGTACTGACGGTATTCGTCCAAAGTCGTGGCTCCGACACAGTGCAGCTCGCCCCGGGCCAGCGCGGGCTTGAGCATATTGCCGGCATCCATAGCCCCGTCAGCCTTGCCGGCACCGACCATGGTATGCAGTTCATCGATGAAGAGAATGATGTTCCCTTCCTGTTTTGACAGATCGTTCAAAACAGCCTTCAGCCGCTCCTCGAACTCTCCTCGGTATTTGGCTCCAGCAATCAAGGAGCCAAGGTCTAAGGACAGGACCCGCTTGTCCTTCAGACTATCGGCGACTTCACCGTTCACAATTCGCTGGGCCAAGCCTTCGACAATGGCCGTTTTACCCACCCCGGGTTCACCGATAAGCACTGGGTTATTTTTCGTGCGGCGCTGAAGCACCTGCACCGTGCGCCTAATTTCCTCGTCTCGACCGATCACCGGATCAAGCTTCCCTTGCTCGGCCAGTTCCGTCAGGTCCTGAGTGTATTTCTCCAGCGCATTGCGCATCTCTTCATCGTTTTTTTCTTCCACCGTCTTACCCTGTCTCTGCATTTGAATGAATGATTCAACCGCTCGTTCGTCTACTCCCGCGGCTGTCAAACAAGGAGCCACCTGCTTGTCTTTAAAGAGGCTTAGGACCACCCACTCCTCAGGCACGTAGCTGTCGCCTTCTTTTGCAGCCCGACTTTGTGCGGCGTGCAAAACGACCTGCAGTCCCTGACTCGCGGACAATTCTGCCGCTGGGGACCCGAGAGTTGGCAGTTCCCGAACCGCCACGCCCAATGCATGTCGAAGCTTACCCAGGTCGGCCTGAGTATCGGTCACCGCCTGAGCCAACAACGAGTCGGACTTATCAGCCATGGCCGTGGCAAGGTGCGCCGTTTCTAAGTTTGCATTACCCCCCGCTACCGCCGCCATGTGGGCCTCGGTTAGGGCAGCCTCTACTCGCTGAGTCCATTGCATTGACATTGTGCATACCTCTCAAAAGGTGACCAAAAGCTTGCTGCTGGTTGCGAGTTGACAACTCTTTCACTCGCCGTCTGCTCCAATTGGTTGGGTGTAATCCTGATTTTTCAAGCGCTTATTGAAGACGAGATGAAACCACGTGAACTTTTTGTTAGGGAATATATGATCAATGATTCGTTGCGAATACTTTGACAAAGGCACCGCCGAACATTCGCCAGACTCCACCGTCGGCCAGATCGTCTTGCAACCGAACCACTCTTTAAGCTGGAAGGCGCTAAAGTATTTCTTGGCGTTTATGATGGTTTTGTCGTTTTCCATCGCCATCGCTTTTCTTTACTTCGGATATTGGTTGGTCCTGCCATTTACTGGCCTGGAAATGGCGGTGTTGAGCTACTGCCTGTGGCTATGCCTGCGTCGCACCAGCTTGCAAGAGGTCATCACCTTTAGCGCAGAGGAAATACGCCTAGAAAGCGGCATCGACAGCCCTGATAAAACCGAAATCTGGGAGCGTTTTTTTACTAAAATACACGTCAATCAAGCTGTGCACCCATGGTATCGAAAAACCGTCTCACTGGTTCATCGCGGTGATCGCTTTGAGATCGGGTCGTTTTTAACCCACAAAGAGCAGGATCAGCTTATTGAGTCCTTGCACGACATGGTGCGTCGAGCAGACGCCGCCATGGTCAATCGGGGCTAAACCTACTACCTACTTGGCCTACCTAGTTGGTCTCACTAGGATCAGCTTGCGGGACTCAACTCATTTGTTTCCGCTCACTTGGCTCAACTCATTTCGCTTGACGGCGATGCAACTGAACATCCGCCGGCGTGTCAGAGCACCACTGTATTGCGCCGTTGGATGCCGTATTGACCTGTTGCGTACCTTCCCACCGATATCGCAGCACTACCCGGGGGTGAGGATGCCCGTACCGGTTACTCCTACCGGCACTATAGATCACCAGTTCTGGTGCCAAGTGACGTACAAAGGCCATGGAAGAAGAAGACCCACTGCCGTGATGAGGCGCCAGCAAAAAATCCACTTGCGGCGGCAGATGCGGCAACAACACCTCCTCGGCCAGCGCTGAAATATCCCCGCTAAAAAATGCTGTCCGTCCCTGACCGGGCACCCCAGTCTGAACCAACAAAGTACACGAACGGTCATTGTCAGTTTTTAGCCCCGAGGCTTGGAGGGTGGTGAATCGAACGCCATCCCACTGCCAGCCTTGATTGTGCGGGCAGTTCGCCGGACCGAGTTCTGGCAAAGGCCAAAAGTAGTGGCGGAAAAAATCCAAACCGCCGGCGTGATCTCGGTCGATATGACTGAGCAGCGCAAGATCTAGGTCATGTTTTCCGGTTGAGCGCAGCACTGGCAGGATCTGCGAACGAGCCAAACTTCCCGTTTCGAAGCCCGGCCCGGTATCCACCAACAGCCGATGACGAGCAGTATCAACCAAGGCGGCACTCCCCTGCCCCACGTCAACCACTCGTATACAAAACTCACCACGGGGCACTTCGGCATTCACCTGCAAACCCAGAGCCAAGAGCCCGCCACAGGCACCGATTCGCACGTAGTTCCGCACGGGTAGCAGCAGGATCAACGCACTAACCACAGCAAAGACGCAGGCTTGAGGACTGACAAAACCGATACTGACACTTCGGTTCGGCACGAGTTCCAGCAATGCGGTTAGCAAGATTTCGATCAATACAACGCTGAAATCCGCCACATGCAGAATGGAACTCGCGATCCAGGGCAACAGGGAAGTTGGCGCGCCTGATATTACGTCGCCAATACCGTGAAAAACCAAGCCAAGAAATAAGCAAGGCACCGTCACCAGCGTGAGAATGGGTACAGCCAGATAATTCCCAGGGAGCGCAACAAGAGCCGCTTCGCCAATCACAAGCGCTACAAGAGGCGTGAGGCCAACAAACATCACCACTTGGGCCAAGATGGCCCCCGACAGTTTTGGCGCTGCCGGCCGACGCGGCAAAAAAAAGAACAGTAAGACAGCGACAGCGCCGTAAGAGAGCCAAAAACCAGAACGAAAAACTTGCAGTGGCATGGCAGCGCTGGTTATCAACATCGACAGCAACAGCAACAGCGCATAGCCTATAGAACTCGGATGCTGGAATAGCCTCAACGCGAGCATGACCGAGAGCATAACGCCAACACGCATTACCGGAGACCCGGCGCCGGTAAACCAGCCCATCCAAAGCGCGCCAGCGCAGACCACAGCGCCTGCGACAAGGGCTGGTAGATCCCTCCGTCGATGCAAGCCGATCAGACGCAACGGCAAAAGCAACAAACCAAATAACATCACCGACAGCACAGAAACGTGCAGCCCGGAAATTATCAGCAGATGGATAGTGCCTGAGAGCCGGAACAACTCCCACAGCTAGGGCACAACACCGCCCCCATCGCCGGTTACCAGAGCCTGCAGCACGCCAGCTCGTACCAATCCGCGATCAGTCAGCGCAGACTTAAAATACTGCCCCCACTGGGCTCTGCGCGGTACTTTGGCGTCTTCTCCAAGGTAATGAACCTCACGTACGTATCCTGTTCCAGCAAACCCTACGGCGATCAACCAACGCTCGTAGTCAAACGCGCCAGGATTAGCAGGTCCCCATGGCGCCTTGAGTTTAACCGTAGCAACAAAGGATTGACCGATCCGTGGAGGGCCTCTTTCTCTCCAGCCCAGCAACAAGCGTTTGCCGGTCAAACTTGGACACTCTGCCCCTGCTGCAGTGCCTCGCCGTGTTTCGGTCGTGTCCGCGTTTGCTGCCGAATCAGAAGTATCTCGAAGGTTAGAACCCAGCAGCGGCATGCGCTTCGTCGGCTGATCCCTCGATCCCACCTTTATGTCTATTGCCCATCCATTGTGCGCGCGGGGCCTCACGTCAAGAACGGTGCCCGTCACCTTCAGATCTACACCGGTTGCGCATTTCGGTACAATTGCATCCTCGGCCAGCATCCATGTCCAACCGACATAGATGCCACACAGAAACAGTGCCAGCAAAAGTCCGTAGCGCGGCAGGCCATATCCGCAACAAAAAAACGCGCGATGGAACGATTGCTGGTCGATCACAACAGGTGTGTTCAAAGGACACCACAGCGCGGGTTAACAGTAATAGATCTGCTCGATAGACCTGGAACCAACATGACAATGGCTATGGCAACCACACATTAAACGCCGATGATGAAAGAACGACTGCGTAAATTAATTCCTAGCCGAGAGCGGTTGCGTGAGATATCGGCCCTTCGGCCTGTCGCTCATTTGCTCGATAGAACGGAACTTTGGCACTTCAATCGTCGCTCAGTATCTGGCGCGGTTTTTATCGGCCTGTTTTCTGCTTTTATACCGGTGCCCTCGCAAATGCTATTGGCGGCACTCATCGCCTTGTTCTTTCGGGTAAACCTGCCTATTTCTGTCACCCTAGTCTGGATTACCAACCCAATCACAATTCCACCTATGTTTTATGCGTCCTATCGCGTGGGTGCTTGGGCTTTGGGCATCGACTTAGACGCTGCAGGGTTGGAGTTCACCCTAGACTCATTGTTGGCGAATTTTTTCAGCATCGCCGAACCGTTGTTTTTAGGGGCGGTTATCTGTGGCTTAGTGAGCGGCAGCCTAGGGTTCACCGTGACTCACTTTATTTGGCGCAATCGAGTCCTGCGGCTGTGGCGGCAGCGACAGCGACAGCGAGTGATAGCACGAACCGAAGGAGAAGCTGATGGTCGCAACAAAGATGCTGAGAGGAACAATCACGATCGGCCCTGAGATTAATTTTTAGATCAATCTTTAAGATCAATCCGAAGGATCAGGGGGATGGCACACAATTAAGAGCCGCGTCTAGTGCAGGTGTCGGGCTGGCTGAAGCCGGCTGGCGCGATTAGCTGGCAACCAAGCAGACACTAGGGCAACCGAGTTGCTGAGCAGCACGATGATACCCAAATCCCACCACACCAAGTGGGTGGGCACGGAAACGAAATAGGACCCATCCAGCAAGTGCTGTCCCGTCAGAGCGGCTAACGTATCCACCATCAAGTCCACATTTGTCGTCATCAGCAATCCCATCAACTGGCCAGCAAAGGTACCCAGCACCGCCACGAAGGCACCTTGAGACAAAAACAGCCCAAGAATGAAGCCACGGCTTGCGCCCATGGTACGCAACATGGCGATCTGAGAGCGCTTGTCGTGAACCATCATGGACTGCCCAGCAATAACGTTGAATCCTGCTATCGCTACCACCAAGAACAGCAACACAAACATCATACTTTTTTCCATTTGAACCGCTTGAAACAGCTCACCGTAGGTCTCTTCCCAAGTATCAATCTGCGGCACTTGGTTTATCGCGGCAAGACGACTTCCCAAGGCCGCCGCATTCATGGGGTCTTCCAGCATGATTCGAGTGCCTAACTGGCCTAAAGACTGCCAGTAGGAATCAGGCTGCTGGTCTAAATTTACCAGCACCATGCTGTAGTCGGTCTCCGCCCCCATTTCAAAGGTGCCCGCCAGATTCAGACGCAGCCAACGCAAAGAAACGCTATCACCGTGGGCAACAGATACCCCCAACACGACAGGGTCGCCCAGGGACAATCCCTGATAACGAGCCAATGGTTCGCCGAGCACAACGGCATTCGACATGTACGTAAGATTTTCGAGATTCCCACGCTGCATGACCCTAGCAAGGTCTGCCGAGGCCGAGCGGTCACTCGCAGCAACACCAATCACGGTCACCGGCAGGGTGCGAGATCCAGCCGCCATAACGGCAAACCCCTGAAAATACTTGCCAGCCCCGC
>JAQWIX010000146.1 GCA_029248675.1 Pseudomonadales bacterium
AGTGAAGCGATTTTACTGTAACTGCGGCGGTGAGATTTTTTTCGAAAATCACCAGTGTCTGAATTGCCAAACTGCGGTGGGCTTTGACCCGGAGCGGATGCAAATGGTGACCTTGGATCACGCCGAGCACCTCGCCTACTGCGCTAACGAACCCCAGTTCGGGGCCTGCAATTGGGTACGCTCGCAAAGCAGCGATAATCCGCTATGCACTGCCTGCCAATTCAATCGCACCATTCCCAACCTTGGGTTAGACGACAATCTGAAGTACTGGACGTTACTGGAGCAAGCGAAGAAGCGCCTGTTCTTCACTTTGATGCAATTGGGCTTGCCGCTGCACAGTGGTTGGGAGAAACCAGGTTCTGGGCTGTTGTTTGATTTTCTGGATGATGCCCGCAGCAAGCCCGAGCACTTTGAAGACAGTTTCGTGACCTCGGGTTTCAGCCATGGCGTGGTTACCCTAAATTTACTCGAAGCCGATGATATTGCTCGGGCGGCCATGCAGGCGGAAATGCGCGAACCCTATCGAACTCTGCTGGGGCATTTTCGGCATGAATCCGGCCACTATTATTGGTCCCTACTTGAGGCCAATGCTCAGCGTCTCAGCGATTTCAAATGCCTGTTTGGTGATCCCGATGCGGACTATGCCAACGCGCTGGAAACCTACTACCAGAACGGCCCGGCGCCTCGCTGGAGTGAAACGCATATCAGTGCCTACGCCACGGCCCACCCTCTGGAGGACTGGGCAGAAACTTGGGGGCACTATTTGCATATCTTCGATGCGCTAGAAACAGCCCAAGCCCACAATCTGATTCCAAGCATGACGGAGGATGTGACAATCGCCGACCGGGTGTCGGCCTGGCAGCAAGTCAGTGTGATGTTAAATGAGCTGAACCGCAGTGTTGGACGGACTGATGCTTACCCCTTTTCCATCGGGCCGCTGGTGGTCGAAAAGCTTCAGCTAGTGGACAGGGTTATTGAGGATCTTCGAGACCTGCAGTAAAGCTGGGTAAACGCTCTACCGCAGAGCGAATGCTCTTATCCCAATCCTGACGAATAGCGATGAGGTAGGGATGACTCTCTTCAAGGGTGTTGTATAGCTCATGAGGTTCGAGACTGTCATTGCGGTAAAACAAACATTCCAGCGGAGGTCCCACCGTCGCGTTGGAGCGCATGGTGGAATCAATGGACAGTATTGCGCAACGCAGGGCGGTTTCGGGTGATGTCTCAGGGCGGATGATTCGGTCAAGAATCGGTTTGCCGTACTTGGTTTCGCCAATTTGCAGGTAGGGATGTTGCTCTGAGGCCGTGATGTGGTTGCCTTCGGGATAAATTAGATAAAGCTCCGATGGCGAGCCCTTGATTTGACCGCCCAGAATAAACGTCGCGCTGGCGTCGAACCCTTCGGCGTCTGGGCCGCCCAACTTCTGGTACTTGGCCCGCTCCACAGAACTGATCTGGCCTATGTAGTCGGCGATCTCCGAAACGTAACGCGCCTTTGCAATGTTCATTTCGTTGTCGTCGGCTAAGTCGCGATGAAGTTGCGCGACAACAGCTTGGCTGGTGGCAAGGTTTCCAGCCGTCAGCAAGACCAAGGAGCGCTCGCGGGTCACGCTAAACCGGTGCATTTTGCTGTAGGTACTAACTCGGTCTGGGCCGGCGTTGGTTCGGGAATCGGAGCAAAAAACCAACCCGTCATTGAATTGTATGGCGAGGCAATAAGTCATTTAGTGGGTGTAATCTTCGGTGACCAGACAAAACGGGGAAGCACTTAATATAGATCGTTGTGATCCGTGATGACAGCAAAAAACGCCGAGGTCAGGCAATTGTGCTGTGAGTGCCGGACAGGGCGGCGGCTTGGGGTAGGGCGGGATACAAAGACCGTGGGTATGTCCGCGCCCACCCTCTCGACTGGTCAGAGTAGCTGGTCAGAGTGGATGGCCAGAGTGGCTGGTCAGAATCCACCAGCGAGTCCTGCAAGATCGTGCGCCACAACGGTGTGAAGTAAATCGTGTTCTTGTGGACCAAGACCGGTGCACAATGGTGCGTTACTCGAGTAGTCAGTGAGATCTATATGCGCCCGCTTTTATCCCTTACCTTGTCCCTCTTCCTGTTGGTCTTTGTTACCACTCTCCGAGCGGATGCCAAGGATGGTAGCGGGTCGGCACCGCTCACGACCTTGGAGTTAGTCGAGTACTTGAATTTGGATGGTCATGTGGAAGGCGGCTTTTTTCGCCGTACCTATGCATCGGATTACACGCTGCCCACCCGGGCAGGTGATCGGCGGCTGTCCATGACCTCGATTTTTTATCTGTTGGCGGCTCAGTCGCCGATAGGCCACTTCCATCTCAACCAATCTGACATTGTTCATTACTTTCATTTGGGCGACCCCATTACCTATCACCTGCTGTATCCAAATGGTGACTACCAACGGGTGGTGATGGGGCCCGATCTGCGTCAAGGGCAACTGCTGCAGCTGACGGTGCCCGGAGGCGTCTGGAAAGCGTCAGAAATACCCGGCGATGGCGACCATGGCTTCGGCTTGATCAGTGAGGCAGTGTCGCCGGGTTTTGAATACGCGGACATGACTTTGGGGCAACAGGATCAAATGCTGGCGCGTTTTCCTCAGCATCAGAAGCTGGTTAAGCGACTGAGTCATGCATCGGTTCCAACCTCTGACCAATAGTGGGATCCAAAAGCGGGTTTCGTCCAGATCCGACACTGCAACGTCTCTAAAAACGCGCCGACAAGCGACAGGCGCGGCGGATCCGTTCTAGACTAGGACGTAAGGGCAAAAACAGCTCTTATCCGCAGTAGTGCGCAGCCAGCATTGGAGTTGTTTATGCAGAATGTTCTCGATCAGTACTTTGGTTTAACCGATCACGGTACGTCGGTATCTAGGGAAGCCTTGGCCGGCCTGACCACGTTCTTAGCCATGGCCTACATCACGGTAGTGAACCCTTTAATTCTCTCGGACGCAGGCATGGATTTCGGGGCGGTCTTTGTCGCCACCTGCTGCGCCGCAGCTTTCGGCTCCTTAATCATGGGGTTGCTGGCGAACTACCCCATTGGTTTGGCACCGGGGATGGGCCAGAACGCCTTTTTTACATACGCCGTAGTGGTGGGGTCAGGCCACCCTTGGCAGGCTGCGCTGGGTGCGGTTTTTATCTCCGGAGTGTTGTTTGTCATTATCAGCCTGTTACCTATACGCGCTTGGTTGATTAACTCGATTCCGCGCAATTTGAAGTTGGGTATGGCGGCGGGCATCGGTTTTTTCTTGGCTTTTATTGCCATGAAAAACGCTGGCATCGTGGTTCAAAATCCCGCGACCTTTGTAGGTCTTGGTGACCTCATCGCCTTTGGTCCCATCATGGCCTTGGTAGGTTTTTTTGCTATCACTGCCATGTCAGCAAGGGGAAATCGCAGCGCCGTTATCTTGGGCATGTTGCTGGTTTCCTTGATCGGTTGGTTTAGCGGTGAAACCGCATTTGTTGGTGTGGTCGCGCCACCGCCCTCGGCGGCGCCAGTCTTTATGCAGCTAGACATCGCTGCGGCCCTTGATATTTCTATGCTCAGCGTGATTTTGACGTTGCTGCTAGTAGACGTGTTCGACACTGCCGGCACCTTGGTCGCAGTTGCCACGCGAGCAGACCTTGTCGACAAATCCGGGAATTTGCCGCGGCTCGGCAGAGCCTTGTTGGCTGATTCGGGAGCCACAGCCGTCGGTGCACTCATGGGCACATCGTCGACAACCAGTTATATCGAAAGTGCTGCCGGTGTAGAGAGCGGTGGTCGGACGGGTTTGGCTGCAGTCGTGGTCGGTCTGCTATTCCTGTTCTGTTTGCTTTTTGCACCCTTAGCCCAAAGCATCCCGGGTTATGCGGCGGCCGGGGCCTTGCTGTTTGTTTCTGCGTCCATGGCCCAAAGTTTGGTGGGTATTGATTGGCCGGATGTCACCGAATCAACGCCGGCTTTGTTGACGGCGATCATGATGCCTCTGAGCTTCTCGGTGGCAAACGGTATCGGCATTGGCTTTATCAGCTACGTTTCCATCAAGTTACTGGCCCAGCGACACACGGAAGTGCCGGTAGCCGTCTACGTGATTGCCTTAGTCTTTGCTGGGAAATTCGCCTTTCTGTAGGTTCCAAGCTCGGTTTCGAAAGCTCGAAAGCTCGAAAGCTCGAAGGGCCGAAGGGTCGCTCGAAGGGTCGAAGGGGCGCTCGAAGGGTCGAAGGCTCGAGGAGTCGAAGGTCTAACGGAGGGTAGTCCGAGCCGGAACCGGCTCGGACTGGGATGACAGCTCCTTAGAAGGAGTACTGTGCCCGTGCGATGAAGTGTCGCGGTAGCTCAGGCAGGACAATCGTGCTGCCGAACAGGTTGGGGAAGTTGGAGCGGAAGTAACGCTCGTCGGTAAGGTTCTTACCGGTCAGCGAGAAGTTCCAAGAATCCGATTCCCAGCCAACGGTCATATTCAGCAGGGTATACCCTGGCAGTACGATGCTGTTGGAGAAACCTGAAGGAGCAGAGTCGACGTCGGTGACGCTGGCGCTGATGGTCAGACCGTTGTCAAACAAATACGTACCGTAGGCAGAGTAGATGTTCTCAGGCATACCTGCGCGCCGTCCGCCGCTGGCGGCAACATTGATCGGGCCGGCAATCTGGCCGCCGAATAGCAGGTGTGATGGGACGTTAGGCAGGTCTTCGGCGCCAAAGAAGCTGAAGCGGTTGCCATCTGCAATGCTGGCCAAGTTCTTGGCTTCAACGTTGGTGTAAGTTGCGCCGACAAATAGCGCGTCATTTACTGCCCAACGCAGTTCAAACTCGGTACCTTCGGTTTTCACCGCTTGGTTGGTCACGATGGACTGAGCCGAGAAGTCTGTGCGCTCTTGCTCGTAGTGAGCCAGCGAGAAGTACAGTCGGCCATCTTCCAGAAGCTCGCCTTTCACACCGAACTCCAGAAGGTCAGAGGAGTCGAAAGCGCCCCCTGATGCCACGTTGCTCACGGTTAGCTCAGCGCCTTGGCCGGCGATGACCGTAGCCTGCTCTGAAACGGTGATGTAAGGAATGATGCCGGAGTTGGCAATGTCGTAGGACACACTGACGGTCCACGAGTTGCCGGATACGTAGTTGTCTGCCGACACGGCGATGTCGGCGCTCGCTGGGTCTGTCGTGAAGTTGTTTGAGCTTGCCAGCAACAGCTTGTCTACGGGTTGACGGCTCTCCATGTCGATGCGGTCATGTCGTGCACCGAGCAGCAGCGATAAACCATTTTCCCAAGACAGATCGGTCAGGAAGGCGATACCGATGTCGGTATATTCACCGATGTAGTACTCGGTGTAGTCGTCATCAATAGCAGTAGCGAGCAAGCGTGCGTCCAGAGCGGTGCTAGGCCCGGTCAGATCGCGGCGAGCGAAGTATTCGTTGGTATAGTCATCGCCATGCTCGAAATCTGTGTAACGAATGGATGGTGACAACTGTACCGAGGCGATCAAGCCGTCGAAGGTGTAGGTTTTGCTCAACACCAGCTTGTCTTCGATGACATAGGTGTCGTGGAACTGAGAGAAGCCATAGGCGTTTTCGTTGATGTTTTCATAGGACTCGTAGAACAACTGGTTTTTCAGTTCCCAGCCAGAGTCCAAGTCAGCGATGATGTCGAAGTACAAAGTTGTCACGTCGTTTTTGAGTTTGTCTTCGGCGCCGATTAAGGTTCTATCCATACCTAGTTGGGCGGTGCCTACATTGTTCAGAGCAAATGCGCTGAGATCGCCCAAGGCAGTTTCGAGGTCCGCAAAGGTCGTTGGCGAGTTCAGCGTTAGTCCACCAGTGGCGAAAGCGAAAGCGCCGAAGGGGTTAAAGTCGGTAAACCCGTCGCCAGTTACATCGTATTCTTGGTGGGAGATTTTGCCGTCACCGTCTGTATCCAGCGCACTGGGTGAACCAGTGATATAGGTACCGTTGTCGATGAGGTCTTGTGTAATTCGGTTCCAGCCGGCGTTCTGAGCGCCAGAGTAATCGTGGTACATGCCGCCAAACTGCAGTTGCACTCGGTCGTTCAGGTCCATATCGAAACTTGCCTGAACCAGCGTTTGTTCCACGCCCGGTGCATTGGCGTAGAAGCTATCGGAGTTCTCCAACTCACCATACAAGTAAAAGCCCATGGGCTTTCCAGCCAGTTCTGCAGGGCCACCGATCTCGGCGGTGAGAACGCTCTTGTTCCAGCTGCCGGTGGTGTAAGACAAGCCGCCGGTGTTTTCTTCAATGTAAGAGCCAGTCTCTTCAATACGAGCAGACTTTGGGTTGAAGTTTAGGTAGCCGCCAATTTTGGATGGTCCGTAAATTGGAGAGGCTGGTCCGCGGACGATGTCTACACGGTCAGAGGCACCGATAGGTGTCGGGTAGTTGCCGGGGTTATCCAGGCGGCGTACACCGCGGAAGTAGGTTTCGCCTGGCGTGCCTCGAACATCCAAGCCGCCGGCTACGCCGAAGAATGACTGAGTGAACGATCCGGGTGAAACCGTTACCAATTCATCAATATCTTGCATGTTCATGCGATCCATCAGCTCTTCGCTGACGGTTGAGACACTCCGTGGCGTTTCAAGAATGGACTTGTTGAAGCCAAAAATTGACTTAACGTCCTCGCCGGGCAAGCTGTTGAGGTCACCAATAACAACCACTTCTTCCATCACCTCATCCTCGGCCCACGCGGCTGGCATCAATGCGGCAGCTGCGCTGAGGATGGCGCTCAGCGTGATTAATCGGCGTAAATTGGGGTAGTTCATAGAGGGTCCTTATAAACGTGTTTTGTGACTTTTTTGGTTGATATGGCTCAGAGGGTGGAACAGAAAAACTGCAGCTATTCGTGGTCTTTGGCACCAAGGCGCGCATCTAACCTGAATTTCCGCAAATGTTCATCCTTTCTGAGAAAAAACTCAGCAAAAAGTGGGCCAACCGTGTGCCCAGAGCAGTCGGCGGTTGACCCAATTGTGCTGAATGTTGCTGCGCAATTTTGGTGCAAGCGGTGTGAAATCATCACCAAGGTTGGGCGCCAGCTCGTAAACACAAAATTGACGGCACTTTTTTGTGACTTTTTGTTTCTACGGCGAGATCGGGACTAGAAAATCCTTTGGCAAGTTCCCAAACTCCGTGGTTGCGGACTTTTCTTTTTTAATCGGGAGCGCCAACTTGAGCAGGATCAATCAACCAAATAGTCGTCAGGCCACCTTGGTGGGCAATTTACGAAGATGGGCCAGCTTTATGCTGGTTCTGCCCGTCATCGCCGGTTGCGGGCAGGTGACACAAACTGCAGCTGCGCCGGAGCCTCTGCCGGTGAAAGTTGTCGTGGTGACGATGTTTGAAATTGGCGCCGATGAAGGCGATACCGCCGGTGAGTTCCAACTTTGGAAAGCGCGTAGGGATCTCAACCAACGGATTCCCTTTCCTCAATCTCATCACGATCTGTTCTACAACCCAGAGTCTCAGATCTTGGGTATGGTAACGGGCATCGGTACCGCGAAATCCGCAACGGCCACCATGGCGCTGGGGTTAGACTCTCGCTTTGATCTCTCCCAAGCGTATTGGATGGTGGCAGGA
>JAQWIX010000149.1 GCA_029248675.1 Pseudomonadales bacterium
TGAATGCCATCAGCCATGGCGATCACCGCGACGACTAATGGGCCGAGGCGAGATATTTGATTCAAGGGGATGCCGAGCCAGGCATGGGTTCCAAGCGTCACAACGAGTGTGACCGCGGTCAGAACAAATAGACTCAAGGACGATAAAATAGACCGCAAACAAAACCAGAGCAGCACCAACCCAACAATCATCACTAGGGGAAATAGCACACGATTGTCTTTTTCCGATGCAATAACGCTGTCGCGTTCGAATAGCGGCCCCCCGACAACATAAATACGAGTTTCAGGATACTGTTGGCGCAGAGAGTCACGTAGCACCACGGCTGATTCCGCCAGGGCGACCCGAGCATCGGAAATATCCTCGCTCAACTTATATTTGATAGTGGCAATGGTGAAATCACCCATTGGAGAGAGCAGATTCCGGGTCAGGTCAGGATCAGCCAAGGCAATCTGTCGAATGGCCCCCAGTTCGATATCTGTGAGAGTCGCAAGCTCTGGCACCAAGTAAGTGCGGTCGTAAGCCTTTTTGTCCGATTCGTTGAGGCGATAGTTAAGGATGGAGCCAACAGATAGAGCAGAGTCGATCTCGATGTAGCGCCGGGTGAGGTCGTCTATGGCTGACAGCGTGGACCGATTGAAAATATCACCATCCACTTGAAAGGCGAACAGCAACGACGTGTTGGGCGGGAAGTCTGCCTTGGCTTGATCAACCTCGGCTTTATAGGGGTCACCCTCAGCCAACACAGCCTCGGGTGAGCCGTCGAACTCGCTGTATTGAATTCCCCAAGCCAGTGCACTGGCAATGATTACGGCCATCGTGCTCAGGGCTGTACGATAGGTCACTAGCCATGAGCCGACGTTAAAAGACATAAGTTGATTCCAATGATGCGCGGTCAGTTTCGTTTCGGTGCAAAAGCTCGATTGTGCTATATATTACGACCACGCGTAATCTGTTTTGCGACCGGTGACGATTAAACCTAAATTCCAACTCCATTTCAGGATCATCCCATGACACTTCTGAGACGTATTTTCGCTTTCATAGGCCTATTAACCCTCGTTTCCCCGGGGTTTGCGGCAGATCGTGTGGGCGACTTTGCGTTGCTTGATCACACTGGAAAGTTCTATCAGCTTAGCTACTTTGGCGATCACGATGCGGTAGTCATTCTAATCAACGGCGGCGATGACCTTGGCTCTGACGGCTCCGTCACAGCATTGTCTAAAGTCGCTCAGGCTTTCTCCGGGACAGCACAGTTCTGGGTTTTGGATCCGGTGACAGGGGATCAGCGCAAGGAGGTTACCGAACGCCTTCGGCGGGCGGAAGTACAGTTGCCAGTGTTAATGGACGAAAGTCAGATGGTGGCTAAAAGCCTAGGTGTAGAGGCGATCGGTGAGGTACTCGTCATTGACCCGGATACCCTTGCGATTCTGCACCGAGGCACCGTGGCCTCGCTGGCAGGGGCCTTGGAGGAACTGGACGAGCAGGGCGCCATAAGTGCATCCAGCGGCGCTAAAACCGTTGGAGCAAAAATTCAGTACGCGGCCTTCGATCAGATTTCCTATGCCAAGGACATCGCGCCGATTTTGGAGCGCAATTGCGTCAGCTGTCATCACGACGGCGCCATCGGGCCCTGGTCGATGTCCAGTCATGCCATGGTTCGGGGCTGGTCACCTATGATGCGCGAGGTCGTTATGACGCGCCGCATGCCACCGGGACAAATCGACAATCATGTGGGCAAGTCCTTTCAGGATATCGCAGGTCTGACGGTGACCGAAAAACAAAAGCTGATTCAATGGATAGATGAAGGCGCACCCAAAGACGAGGGCGCTGACCCGCTAGAGGCACTGACCTTCAATGACCCTAAGTTTATTCTAGGTGAACCCGACATCGTGCTGGATGTGCCGCCCCAAACGATTCCGGCCACCGGAGTCATCGACTATCGTTACGTGCCTGTGACACTGAATCTAGATCGTGATGTTTGGATTAGTGGTATGGAATTTGTTCCCGGAGATCGTCAAGTCCTGCACCATGTTATCGCCTATTTATCCAGTCCAGCGGACAAAAGCGCTGCCGAAGAAGCCGAAAATCAGGGTGAAAATCTGGGCGGGTTCGCCCCGGGTCGTCAGCCAGACGCCTTTGGCGACAGCAGCGGTCGTCTAATTCCGGCAGGATCTAATCTGTTGCTGCAAATGCACTACACAACCTCCGGGCGTGAAACCGTGGATGCGACTCAGATCGGTTTGTTTTTGCATGACGCGCCGCCGACCTATGTGATGTCGGGTGGCGTGGCGGGTCAACGCCGCTTCATTATTCCGCCCGGAGCGAAAGAGCATAAGCTGCGTGGTGAGCAGGTTATCGAAAAAGACGCCTACCTCTACCAAATGACCCCCCATATGCACTTTCGGGGCAAATACATGAGCTATACCGCCGAATATCCTGACGGTTCTACTGAACTGTTGCTGTCGGTACCTAAGTACGATTTTAATTGGCAGTTCAGCTATCGCTTGGATGAGCCGCTGTTTTTACCCGCAGGCTCTAAGCTCATTGCGGAAGGCGCCATGGATAACTCTGACCGTAATCTGGGGAATCCAGACCCGACTCGGCCGGTGTTTTTCGGGCTGCAAACCATGCACGAAATGTTCTTCGGGTTTACCACCCTGCGCTACGAGGAGGCAGTGCCCGAGATACGTGAGGCTCTGGCACAGACGCGCATAGGGCAAACCAGTAGCGGTCGGTAGAGAAGCGACCTCTACCAGCACAGGTTATGGCTGCTCCAAGGCTGGGATGGTTAGGAATAGAGGGGGGGGGGTGGTTGAGAGGGGCGCCTATCTCAAACTCAACCAGCGAATCAATCCACAGCCCCTATCGAGACTGGCTAAAAACCCACGACAAACTGGGTAGCTCGCGCTAGGCTCGAGCACTCTAACTTGGCAGTATTTACGACTAAAACGCGGAAATGGTGTTTGTCATGACTCTGGCTAAAGACGATCTTCCTGAACTTAAAACATTCTTCTATGAATGGCTTGCAGAGGCTGAAGCGGGCCGGCGTCCCAGCGCTTTTGAATTGTCCTTGCAAGAACGCTTAATTCGGGTTGAGGAGGCCTTGTCGAACCAAATAGAGCTCACTCGACAGGGTTTCGCCGCGATGGAAAAGCGTTTTGAATCAATAGATAAGCGTTTTGAATTAATGGAAAAGCGTTTTGATTCAATCGACAAGCGCTTTGAGGCCGCAGACAAGCGCTTTGAGGCCACAGACAAACGCTTCGAGGCTACGGATAAACGGTTTGAAGCAGTGGACAAGCGATTTGATGCAGTAGACAAACGATTTGATGCAGTAGACAAACGTTTTGATGCAATAACGCTACGTATGGATCGATTTATGTTGTGGTCTTTCAGTACCACCATTGCCGGCAGCGGCTTAGTCATTGCAGTTTTAAAGCTCTGGCCGCCAGTCTAGGGATACTATTCAGTTTTGACTGGCGGCGACGGCTCAGTTTGGCTGGCTCAGCAAGTTTACTGTGCCCTGCAAAACCGTGTGGCCGGCTAATGAAAGTCTCGAGATTTAAAGGTCCGGGTAGCAGAAACGGAATCGTTCAGCAAATGTCCGGCGTTTTCCACATGGCCGGCGACTACATGAATCACCCGGCCTTCGCGTTCAACAACACCTTTAAACTTCAGCAGTTGGCCCTGTAGCAACACGGCGCGAAACCGCTCCATGACCGTAGCCCAAATCACCATATTAGTGTTGCCGGTTTCATCTTCCAGCGTCAGAAATACCACGCCGCTGGCGGTACCTGGACGTTGTCTGCCCGTTACCACGCCGGCAATACGAATCATTTGTCCGGTGCGGCAATACTCCAACTCAGTAGCCCGCTTGAATCCTTTGAGTTCTGGATGCTCCCGCAACAATGTCATGGGGTGAGGTCCTAGCGTCAGGCCGGTATAACGGTAATCGTTAAACATGTCTTCGGTCACGGAAGGGGCGTTCAACAAGGCGGCATCCTGTGGTTTTGGACTAGCCGCCGCGCCGTGGGAATTGGTTAGTTGTTCCAAGGGCAGCGGGGCAGCAATTCCAGTGACATCCCAATGGGCTTGATGGCGATGCCCGGCCAGCCGAGAAAGAGCGCCAGAGCGTGCTAAAAACCCTAGTTGTTGATCGTTTAAATCGGCACCCCGAGCTAATTCCTGGGCGTTACTAAAGGGCTGTTGTAGTCGTGCTTGGGTAATGCGTTCTGCGGCCTCAGCGTTGAGTCCCTTGATCATCCGCAGTCCTAAGCGCACTGCAGGCTCGTCGCCTGCGCGTGTGGGTGGCTCCAAGGTATGATCCCAAGCACTAATGCACACATCCAAGGGCCGCACTTCTACGCCGTGGCGCTGGGCATCCTGTACCAGTTGAGACGGGGAATAGAAGCCCATGGGCAGCGCGTTAAGTAACCCGCAGTAAAATGCACTGGCACGATGGCATTTCAGCCAAGCCGAGATGTAGACCAGCAAGGCGAAACTGGCGGCATGGGACTCTGGAAAGCCGTATTCCCCAAATCCCTTCATTTGATTGAAAATTCGTTCGGCGAACTCTTGGCTGTGGCCGCGTTCGCGCATGCCATTAACCAGCTTTGCTTCAAAGTGATCTAAGCCGCCGCGTTTTTTCCACGCCGCCATAGCGCGGCGCAGTTGATCCGCCTCGCCGGCGCTGAATCCTGCCGCAACCATAGCTAGCTCGATAACTTGTTCCTGAAAAATAGGAATTCCTAGTGTGCGCTCCAATACTCTTCGTACGCCGGGACTGGCATAGCTAACAGGTTCTAACCCCTGCCGGCGCCGCAGATAGGGGTGCACCATGTCACCTTGAATGGGGCCTGGTCGCACAATGGCCACCTCAATGACCAAGTCGTAAAAATTATGGGGCTTAAGCCTTGGCAACATGGCCATCTGCGCACGTGATTCCACCTGAAACACTCCCACGCTGTCACCACGCTGGAGCATGGCGTAAGTGTCTGGATCCTCTGCTGGAATATCCTGAATGGTCAAAGGTGGGGCCCCAGGAGTGTTGAACTGAGCCAACGCTAAGGCTTTGCGAATCGCGGTCAGCATGCCAAGGGCGAGCACATCAATTTTCAACAGACCTAAAGTTTCTAAGTCCTCTTTATCCCACTGAATCACGGTGCGATCCGGCATGCTGGCATTTTCAACGGGCACCAACTGAGCCAAAGGGCCGGCAGAAATCACGAAACCGCCCACATGCTGGGACAGGTGCCGGGGAAACCCTAAAATAGCCTCAAAGAAATGCAAAAACTGCTGGGTTTGGGGGCTTTGGGGGTCTAAGCCGATACCGCGCAGCCGCTCATCTAAGACGTCTTTTTTATCCCACCAAGCTAAGGACTTCGAGAGTAAGTCCAGAACGCCAGAATCAAGGCCAACGGCCTTGCCCACATCGCGAATTGCGCTGCGGGGACGGTAGGTAATCAACGTGGCGGCTAAGGCCGCTCGGTCACGCCCATAGCGTTTGTAAATGTACTGAATTACCTCTTCACGGCGTTCGTGTTCAAAGTCTACGTCAATATCCGGGGGCTCTTGGCGCTCCATGGAAATAAAACGCTCGAACAGCAGATGCATGCGGGCGGGATCGACTTCGGTAATAAATAGGCAGTAGCACACGGCAGAATTGGCTGCAGAGCCTCGACCTTGGCACAAAATATGTTGGCTACGCGCAAATTGCACAATGTCTTGTACGGTTAAAAAATAGTGTTCGTAGTGCAACTGCGCAATCAGATCGAGCTCTTTTTCAATCAGCGTCACCGTGTCTTCGGGTATGCCGCTGGGCCAGCGCTCCCGGGCGCCGTCATAGGTCAGCTGGCGCAGATAGGCGCTGGGCGTCAGATGAGGGGGCACCAGATCCTTGGGGTACTGATAGCGAAGCTCATCCATGCTGAATTCGCATTGACCCGCAATAATCATGGTTTGCCGGAGCATTTCTTCAGGGTAGAGCTGTTGTAGGGTCTCAATGGGTCGCAGGGTGCGTTCGGCATTGCAAAAGCCTTGATAGCCAAGTTCCTGAATATTGGTCTTTAAGCGGATGGCGGTTACCACGTCTTGCAGCGGCTGACGCTGGGGGATATGCGTATGTACGTCGTTTACCGCCACGATGGGCAGATTTAAGGTGGTTGAAAGCGTAAGCGCATTAGCGGTTTTGCTTAGATCTTGACCGTCGTGAAAGAGGCCAAGGCCAATCCAAAGTCGGGGCAACAAGGTTTTGAGCTCGGCGCCAATGTTCTTAAGTTGTTCAATTGGCTGGCCCTCACAAACCCAAATTGCTAGACAATCGCTTAACCCTACCTGCAAATCCGCACACCCTAAATAATAGGAGCCTTTTTCGGACCTTCTTCTTAACTTACTGATAAGGCTAGATATTTGCCCGTAGGACTGGCGGTTTTTAGCCAATAAAATCAAGCGGGAAGGGGGCGTGGCCTCGTTGTTTGACGTCAGATCCTGCAAAATAAATTCTGCGCCGCAGATCAGCTTGACCCCACAGGCCTTGGCTGTTTTGTGGGCCTTGACCAAGCCGGAATAACTGCATTCATCTGTAATCGCGATGGCTTGATAGCCCATCTCACTGGCTTGTTGGACCAGTTCTTCCGGATGAGAAGCTCCCCGCAAAAAGCTGTAGTTACTAATGCAATGAAGTTCTGCGTAAGGAATTGGCAGGATATGACGGCCAGGATTGCCAAAATGTTGACCAAGATACTTGCCAAGATACAGGGGCACTTGATCGCGTATTTGGGTGGAGACCGCAGGTGTTGAGTAGCGCTGATGAGGATTGTCTGCACTCATATCAGGCAAAGTACCCGTGTAGATACCAAGTGTCAGACTGGCCCGGCCCAGATCCCGTTTGGCCGGTTTGATAGACCCAACACAAGGCTCCCTGAACATGCCGCGCGACGTAATAGTCTCGATACTGCCAACCACGCCCTGTGCTGACGGATGCCCCCAAGGCCTGAGACTGGGTCAGGCGCTCGGGTCCCTGTAGCAAGTGCAAGTGCTGTGCTGGTACTCGCTGAGGCTTTTGAAACAGCCATAGAGGCCGCTGTCCGCGCAGCAGGGCGGCACTGCGTGTGCTGGTAGCGACAGGGTCCGCTTCAGGTGGGGAAGGAACTTGTCGAGACAGTCCGGCATGGGGCTGCCAAGCCCTTTCCGGGCTATGTTGAGACTTAGATTGTAAGTTGAAGCAGGCCTTTGTGCCTAAGCGGCTGGTCAGTTCATCCACTAGCTCACTGACCGCTAGGGTTGCACTTGCCGTGCTACCAAACAGGTCTTGATTGTTATTTAACCAGGGTTGGGCCAGAGTCACTTCGAGTTTTATAGAGAGTACTTCCGCCGGCAATTCCGTGCTTTCAAGCTTAAGAGCGCTGAGTTTTAGGATGTCCTGATGGCGCTGTCGCCCCTGACCAAAACGTATCGACAGTTCCGTTGCCTGACCTTTGAACGGCGCAAAATGCCAGCACAGAGCCGTGCAGCCTTGTTGGTGGGCGATCAGCCAGTGTTCCAGCTGTTTAGCCAAATACGGCATAGGGCCGTGCAACAGCACGCCCTTACTGTTGATGGGCTTGAGCAAATGCTGCTGACGACAAAAGTGGCTTGTGGGACGGATATTTCGTCGAGGATCCGGCAGTTCACCCTGTAAGCGCCCAATGTATTGAGTCAGGCACTGTCCTAGCCGTTTTCCTAAACCTGAGCGCGGTAATTGGACCAGTTGTCCTAAGGTATAGATACCCATATTGCTCAAGCGTTCTAAGTTACGCTGACTAAACCCTTGGTCCAGCAGTTCAAGGACATACAAGGGCACGTCGTATAGTCGTTTTTTTTGCCCTCGAGCTAGGGCAATGGCTGCCTTTGGGGTGGCTGCGCATCGCGCTATGGCCATATACCCCATGTCTTTGCACAGGGTTAAAGCATCATTGCTAATGACATCATCATTACCCCAAAGCATGCGGCTTGCTCTAATTTCCAGCACGACACAGTCCGGTGGCTCCAGGCTGACCATGCTGCTGTAGCGATATAAGGCTTGGGCCAGATCCGCTAAGTACGCTTGCTCCTGCTGGGTGTCACGCTCGAAATAAGCCAAGTCAGAGCTGATGCTGTAGGCCGTTGCCAAGGTACAGCCGGGCAAAATGCCAGCAGCTTCCGCCGCCGGATTAATGTGGCTAACACGGTGTTCATCTATGACCACTTGGGGCTGTGAATCGGGTAGCCCCTGCAGGTGAAACACATCTAAGGCTAAGGCTGGGAAGTACAGGGCTAGCCATTGAGTAGCACCCTGCAGGGTGGCTCTTGCTGGAAGCACCCCGTTGCCAGATTGGACGGCTTTGGTTGTATGGACTGGATCGGATGACATGATGAAACGGATGCTTTATCTCTGTTAACTGTTCGGGTGTACAAGGATCACTTGCTTTAGGGCTAATGCAGGCCCCCTAAGGGTTTAGTGGGCAAGACGTCCTGTTCTAATTGACCGCGTTCGTAGGCGAAATCGGCGAATAGCTGGGCATCAGTAATAGCCGAGCCAACATCGGCGGGTAATGCCGCTTGTTCCGTTTTTTGTTTCGTTTCCGGTTTTATCTCTTGTTCTGTTGCGGGCTCTTTTACACGCTCTTGCGCGCGTTCTTGGGCCTGTTCGTGTTCCAGTTTTTGCCAAAGCGCTAACTGTTTGTGCAAGGGTTCCATTGCTTGATAGCGAGTAACGTTGAGGGAAAGCCGGATATTTGGCATGGGCCAGCCGCCCTTACGTTTGACAATGTCCACGGCAAGTTCATCGACGCTGTCTACTGGTCGCAGAGCCAGTCGTAATTCCGCCAAGCTAGAGCGTGCAACCGCATCGATGGGGCGAAAAAATACCGCCAACGTGTGGCCGCTGCGCGCGGCTAACTGGACACGGCGGGTTTCCTTGATATTGAGTTTGCGCTCTTCTGGCCATGCCAGTACCGCAGCACAGCCCCCTGATAGGCAGCAACGCTCCATACTCCACAAGGTTTCTTCGTGGGTTTGAGTCTGTACTACCAGTAAATTGTGGGGATTGACGCCAAAAGCATCTAAGGCCGCGGCATAGGGTATGAAGGGCGGGTTGATCCATACCACATAACTCGTTTGCGTCAGGCTTTCTAAAATCGGTAACAGTAATCGCAACTCGCCGATACCGGCATGAGGCAACAGCAAATCTACTAAACCTTGTTGAGGCCAGCCGCCGCCTTGAAGCTGGCTGTCCAACTCTGGGTGTCCGCTTGATAGCGTAGAACTGTCGTGGCTAGTGCCTGATCGATTCAGCAGGTCCTTACCTCGCCAGAGCAGCGGGTGGTTCAACAAATTTGAGTTCGACTGGGTTGGCATAGTAATGATGGGTTAATCTCGAATACTGTTTATTTATACAGTATTGATGCCTTGGCTGTCTATGCCGTCACCGTTTAGCTCCTAACTCTTGATGAATAAGCGGTAAATCTATGTCTTCGTACCCGTGGCACTGGTTATTTTCCGGAGCCTTCTTCAGACTGGGATTCCCAGACCCTCGATACGTTCAGGATCACCCAGGTTATTTGCCGCCACTTTTAGAATGAGGCGATAACAGCGGTAGGGTCGGTTTGATTACAGCTAGGAATTAAAAATGGATTTTGATTACGACTTGTTTGTTCTGGGGGCAGGATCCGGAGGCGTGCGGGCTAGCCGCATGTCCGCCAGCTATGGGGCAAAGGTCGCCGTGGCTGAATCCATGTTTCTTGGTGGTACCTGTGTCAATGTAGGCTGCGTACCAAAAAAGCTCTTTGTATACGGTTCGCACTTCCACGAAGATTTCCAAGACGCTAAAAACTACGGCTGGGATGTTCCCCCTAGCACTTTTGACTGGCCAACACTTAGGGATAATAAAACTAAAGAAATCAGCCGATTGAATGAAATTTATAATAGTTTACTTGATGATGCGGGGGTGACTCTTTACAACCACCACGCACGCTTGCTAGATCCTCATACCATTCAGGTCGGCGATGAAACCGTTACCGCTCGCTACATTCTTGTGGCCACAGGTGGCTGGCCCGTCATGCCCGATATCCCTGGTATTGAACACGCCATCAGTTCCAATGAGGCGTTCTATCTGCCCGAATTCCCTGAGGCAGTCACCGTTGTGGGCGGTGGTTATATTGCGGTGGAATTTGCTGGGATCTTTGCTGGCCTGGGAGCCAAAACCACGTTGATATATCGCGGCGAGATGTTTCTGCGGGGCTTTGATGATTCCATTCGTCGTTTCGTCAAAGATGAGATAGAAAAGAAAGGTGTGGAGCTGCTCTTTGAAACCGAAGTAACGGCCATACACAAACAAGCCGATGGTTCATTACAGCTGGATTTGACCTCCGGCACGACCTTGGCCGCGGACACACTGTTGTGCGCT
Source organism: Pseudomonadales bacterium (assembly GCA_029248675.1). Classification (GTDB taxonomy): domain Bacteria; phylum Pseudomonadota; class Gammaproteobacteria; order Pseudomonadales; family Azotimanducaceae; genus UBA4421. Next base: position 10,421 of record JAQWIX010000149.1, read on the forward strand.
ACCGGCCGCAGCCCAAAAACCCAAGGCATTGGGTTGGAAGAGGCCGGGGTGGCCTTGGGAGACAACGGCCAGATTCTCATCAACGATGACTACCAGACCAATGTCGACAACATTTACGCCATCGGCGATGTGACCGACAAAATCCAGTTAACGCCGGTGGCCATTGAAGAGGCCATGTGTTTGTCCAGCAACCTGTTTACCGACGCCCCAACGCGCCGGATGGATTATCAGAACATTGCCACCGCAGTTTTTTGTCAGCCCAATATCGGTACCGTGGGTTTGACCGAAGCCGAAGCTGCAGCAGACCACGCCGGCGATTTAGACATATATGAGTCTCAATTCAAACCCATGAAGCACACCATTTCCGGAAGGGATGAGCGTACGTTGTTGAAGATGATTGTACGCCGCAGCACGGATCGGGTGTTGGGTATCCACATGGTGGGCCCGGACTCCGGTGAAATAGTACAGGGGCTGGCCGTCGCCATGATGGCTGGTGCGACCAAGGCGCAGTTTGATGCCACCGTGGGCATTCATCCCACGGCTGCAGAAGAATTTGTCACGCTTCGAAGCGTTAGCCGTCAGGCATAAAACAGGAGAACCATTGTGAATAGACCCACGTTCAGTCGCTCTCTAGCGAGCAGCCTGCTCCTTTCAAGTCTTATTCTAGGCAGTGGCATGGCCCAAGCTAAGAATGTGGTTTTCTTCCTTGGCGATGGCATGGGTATCAGCACCGTTACTGCGGCAAGAATTTTTGCGGGCCAAGCCCAAGGAGCCACCGGCGAGGAGCATGACCTCGCCTTTGATCGCTTCCCCCACTTGGCCTTGATTAAAACCTACAACACCGATGCTCAGGTTCCAGACAGCGCGGGTTCCATCACCGCGATTACAACCGGGCAAAAGACTCGTATCGGCGTATTGGGGGTAAATGCATCGGTGGCCAGGGACGATTGCACCGCAGCCTTGGACAACACTCTGCCAACACTGGCGGAACTGGCTGAGCAGGCCGGTATGGCCACTGGCATCGTTTCGACGGCTCGCATTACCCATGCGACGCCAGCAGGCACCTACGCCCACAGCCCGAACCGGAACTGGGAAAGCAGCACCAGCACCCCGGATGAGGCGGAAGCCGCTGGCTGCAGGGATATCGCAAGACAACTGGTCGAAATGTCCCACGGCGATGGTCTGGATGTAATTCTCGGTGGCGGCCGGCGGGAGTTTTTACCAACTGACGCCTCAGATCCGGAATATCCCCACCTGCAAGGTATGCGGGACGATGGGCGCAACCTCATAGACCAGTGGCTGGCAGGGGCACCAAACCGACAATTTGCCTGGCACGGAGACACCGTGGCCGAGTGGGCCGATGGGGCAAAGCCCATCGATGGACAGTTAATGGGTTTGTTCGAGCCTTCCCATATGAAATTCGATGCAGACAGACCCGGGGATCCGGGTAATGAACCGTCACTACGGGATATGACGGCTCTTGCGGTAAAACAGCTATCAGCAAATAACAAAGGCTATTTTTTGCTGGTGGAGGCAGGGCGCATCGATCATGCCCATCATCTGTCTAACGCCTATCGGGCCTTGGGCGATACCGTAGCGTTGTCCCAGGCAGTGCAATGGGTGGTCGACAATGTGGACCTTGAAGAAACGCTAATCATTGTTACTGCAGACCACAGTCATACCATGACTATGAGCGGTTATCCCCGACGGGGTAACCCGATCTTGGGTACTGTGGAAATGATCAAGGGCGAGCCCATCTTAGACCTGACCGGCAAGCCCTATACGACGCTGAGCTATGCCAATGGCCCCGG
>JAQWIX010000152.1 GCA_029248675.1 Pseudomonadales bacterium
GAAATATCTCGATGCAGCACCCACCGGGGTCTTCCCACGCGGATGCCTGCTTCGGCCATGTGTAAAGCCAAAGCGCTGTACACATCCTCGGGAAGTTGCAGATGCACCATGTTGGTGGCCCATCGAACAGCACCCTCACCGAAGTTATCAACGATGGTTGAAGCGATACGATCCGCGTGCACATGATCTTGGGCCAAATCCTCGGCATGGTGCTCTAAGGCATAGAGCCCTGCCGCGGCGATAACTCCTGCTTGTCGCATACCGCCGCCGAGCACTTTCCGCCAGCGCTTAGCCTCGTCAATAAGAATTTTAGAACCGACCAAAACCGATCCCACAGGTGCTCCCAACCCCTTGGACAAGCAGACAGATACAGAGTCAAAGGGCGCAGCTAAGGCTGCTGGGGTTCGATTTTGAGCCAATGCCGCATTGAATAAGCGAGCGCCATCTAAATGCATGGCCAGTCCATGCCGCTAACCAAGTCCCGCGACAGCCTCGGCGTAGCCTAAGGGAAGGGGTTCTCCAGCGTGGGTGTTCTCTAAGCAAATAAGCCGGCTGCGAGCAAAGTGAAAATCATCGGGCTTTATGGCCGCCTCAATCGCCTCCAATGCCAGCGTGCCATCTAGGGCCATTGGAACGGTTTGGGGTGGAATACTGCCCAGAATAGCCGCGCCACCGCCCTCATAGCGGAACGTGTGGGCGCTATCGCCAACAATGTATTCGTCACCACGTTCGCAGTGGGCGAACAGCGCTAGCAGGTTGGATTGGGTGCCGCTTGGGGCAAATAGGGCGGCTTCTTTGTCCAGTAGGCCTGCAGTGTATTCTTGCAGTGCATTCACCGTCGGGTCTTCGCCGTAAACATCATCGCCCAGCGGGGCATCTATCATGGCCTGTCGCATGGCATCCGTAGGGCGTGTGACGGTATCGCTGCGTAAATCGATGAAAAATTCTGGCTTTAGCATGGTTTGTTGATGTCGCTTTCCGATGGCCCAAGTGTTGGTCGAGGAGCTGAGCAAAGTGTCGGGCAAGGGTAGAAATGTTAAACCCGGTTCTTGGCGAGATCGTCAGAATGGACGGTGTATTGGTTGGTCCGCTGTCCTAGGACTCAAAGGCGAGTAGGTCGTCCGCTGGTAAAAGCGTTCGCGGGAATGCAGGGCAGATGCCCTGCACCGAGTGTCGGCTTAGTTAGTTTTGCTGAGCCAGTGAAACGTTATACACCCCAGCCTGTCGTGCTGAGTCCATGATATGAATCATCACATCGGTAGTGGAATCAGGGTGCGGCTGAATAATCACAGGAGCCTCAGGGTTCTCAGCGTGCAGTCTTTCAATATTTGCTCGTACCGAACGACGATCCACGTCTCGACTGGCGATGACGATACGATCCCGATTGGTGATACGCACCACGATGCTCTTTTTGTCCGGATCCACAGTCTTTGGCTTATCGTCCTCTGGCTGATTCACGTCCAATCCGACTTCTTTAACGAAGGTGGCGGTCACGATGAAAAAGATCAGCATAATGAATACGACATCCAACATCGGCGTCAGATTAATCGCCTCTGTTTCTTCTTCGGCTCTTCCTCTCCCAAACGGTCTTCTCATCCCGAACCCTCAGTTCCTAAAAATTCTGTCGAGCATGGTATGTCATGAGTCCTTGCGATTCCATAGGGGTATCAGACAGATTGCTAGATTGATCACCAATATTCCAAGAGCTAAAGGCCTATCAAGTAGATACAACCAGCTTCCATCGCTAAGCAGGAGGGCTCGTCGTAAGTTTTCTTCAAACAAACCACTGAGAATAAACCCGAGAAGCAGTGGCGCTAGAGGAAAACCCTGACTTCGTAAAATCGTCGCGACCAAGGCCAAAGCCAGCATGAGGCCCAGGTCAAACACGCTGAAGGTTGTTAACAGCACGCCAAGCAGAGAAAAGGTGATCACTAGCGGAATAAGTACCTGAACAGGCAAGCTGACAATTCGAGCCAAGTAGGGGATCAGCGGCAGATTCAATGCTAAAAGAAATAAGTTGCCCAAATACATGGACACGATAACGCCCCAAAAAATTTCTGGTTGGTCCGACACCAAGCCGGGGCCGGGCTGCAATCCGTAGGCGAGCATGACGCCCAGCAGCACCGCCGATGTGCCGGATCCCGGAACACCAAGGCTGAGCAGGGGTACGAAAGAGCCGGTGGAGGCCGCATTATTGGCAGACTCTGGCGCAGTAACACCGGCTTCACGGGAGCCGTCGCCTAGTCGTTTTTCCAAGTCATAGGCGAAAAAACTCGCCAAGGTCGCGCCAGCCCCAGGCAGCACGCCTACAAAGAAACCCAGCACTGAACTGCGTCCAGCCACAGGCAGCAAACGTCGAACCAACGTTAACGGTATAAGCAGATCACGCATGGAGAACGTGCCGCTGGGTTGCTCAGGTGAGTGCATGGCTAAGCGGAAGGCTTCTGCCAACGCGAAGGTAGCCATGACGACCAACACAAAGGGAATGCCATCGGACAGGTGTAGGGTGCCGAGAGTAAAGCGCTGCACACTACCAAGTTGATCGGTACCCACCGACCCCAACATCAGTCCAAGCAAAAGGGTAATAAGGCTAGGTAGACGCTCAGATTTTTGCGCGAATACCACCACACAGGTCATAGCGAAGAGAACTAGGGCCGCGTACTCGGCGCTTTGGATGCTAACGGCTACTGAAGCCAAGGAGGACGCGAACACCAACAAAATTAGCGCACCTGTGGTACCGCCAAAAAAAGAAGCGTAGGCGGCAATCGCGAGGGCTTTACCTGCTTGGCCATCTCGGGCCATGGGATAGCCGTCGAAGCTGGTGGCGACTGTGCTGGCCACACCAGGAGCGTTGATCAATATAGACGAGGTTGAACCGCCAAAGACGGCGCCGTAGTACACGCCGGCCATCATGATCAGTCCACCGGTAGGATCTAGGGAATAAGAGACGGGAATCATTAGGGCAATGGCAGTGATGGGACCAAGTCCCGGCATCATGCCGATAAGGGTGCCAGCCAGACATCCAAAGGCGACCCAAAGAACATTGGAGAAAGTCAGGGCGGTGCTGATGCCTGTGAGAATGTCTTCCAGCATTAGCTGATTGGCAGGCTCATCTGAAGTAGCCGCTCTACCAACAAAAAACCGCCAATGGGCAATGCTAGGCTCGCGCCAATCAGTATTGACCATCGCCGTTCCTGCATTACCCACAAAAGGCCTAGAACTAGGCCTCCTACGGCCACCCAAAGGTTCAGCCAGTTCAGCGCGACAATGAATCCGAGAATCAATGTGCTCAACAACAACAGGGGCCGCAGCCTTAAACTCGGTGGTGCGGCAGGCGTTCCAGATGCCCGATCACCCTGAGACGTCGGGTGACGCCGCTGCATCCAAAGCACGAGCACGGCCAAGCACAGCATCAGGCCGTATATCTGGGGCAGGGTTCTGGAGTTCACTGCGTCTAAGGCACTCCAGGGATCTAAAATAATCTGATTAGCCAGCACCAAATAAGTGATGCCAAAGCTCAACAGCGCGGCAGCGACCCAATGAAAACTCACCGCCTTACTAACCCGAGGTCTGTCATGATCTCTTGGAGTTGTCGTTCTTGTTCTTGCAAGTACTCGACGAATAATTGATCTGGTAGAAATTTCGGCTGCCAGCCGTAACGATCCAGCTGCTGCTGCCACGTTGGCGTGGCCACTGCTTCGGTTAGCAGTTCGACCAGTCGTTTTTTGTCCGTTGGCTCGATATCGCCCGGGGCAAATACTCCCCGCCAGTTATAAAAAACGACATCGACGTTTTGGTCCCTAAAAGATGTGATGCCAGCTGTCTGATGCCCCGAATCCGCTGTGACCCCGAGGATGCGAATAGTCCCAGCCTGATGAGCGGCCAGCGTTTCCCCAAGCCCACTGACCAGCACATCAACTTCGCCACTCATAAGCGCAAGAAGCGCCTTGGCACCACCGTCGTAGGCCAAATAACGAATCTTTCGCGGATCAATGCCATCGGCCTGAGCCAATAACGACAGTGTGATGTGATCCAAGCTGCCTTTTACCGAACCACCGCCGACAAACAGCCGCTTTCGCGAATCCCCCAATGCGGCAACCACGTCGCCCCAGCTGCTCAGGGGTGAATTCGCCCGCACAGCGATGACCCCGGGATCCGCGATAAGTCCGCAAATGGGGGTAAGGTCTCGATAAGAATGGGGAAAAAGGCCCTGCAGCGAGCGCACAATCAGCGGCGCTGAGTTCACCAGAAGAGTGTCATCCAAAGAAGCGCCAGAATTTACGAAGTAGGCCATGGCCTTGCCGCCACCGCCGCCGGTGCGGTTTTCATAGCTGACGCCTTGCAGCAATTGACTGTCGGTCAGTGTGTTTCCAAGGGCGCGGGCCGTTGCGTCTAAGCCTCCACCGGGTCCTGCAGGAATGACTAAGTGTAAGCGCTCGGCCGCAAGCGGCAAGCTCAGTCCCAGCAAGAGCACGACCCACAATCCATTTGAATGGCTTTTCACGGACTGATTACCCTTGGTTGAGGAAGTTTAGAGGGAGTCCGCCAACTGGCCAATCCATGCTGACAAGTTGTCCAGTGGAAGACAGCGTGATGTAGGCGGTTTTGAGGTCTGGTCCACCAAAACAAATGTTCGTTGTTATGCGGTCCGGCATGGCTACAAAGACTGGCGGGGCATCTGTGGCGGAAAGCGTCGTAATTCCCCCATCCAAGAGCGTGGCCACGCAAACATCACCATTGGCATCCACGGCAAGTGAATCAAACATGTAGTGCCCGGGACGGCCATTCAGCAGGCGTCTGGGTTTGCGCGTATCGATCTGCCCCGGGCTGAGAATCGGATAAGCCCATAGGTGCCCGGTCGGGGTTTCAGCCACAAAGACCTCGTTTTCGTCTTTAGACAGGCCAATACCATTGGGGGCCTCTAGCGGGAAAATTACTTCGGTAATCTGACTGCCGTCTGGCAGGGCATAAAAGACTCCGGTTCTGTCCCGGTCCCGAGGCCGATATTTGCCATGGTCTGTGAACCAAAATCCGCCTTGGGCATCGAAGACGATGTCATTGGGGCCCTTTAGTGGTTCATCGTCGCAGTGGGTGTAGAGCGTTTGTACTTGCCCTGTTTCCAAATTTACCCGTTGGATGCTTCCGCCCTGATAATCGTCGGGTTGGGCTCCGGGGTAGGTTCTGCCCTGGCTTTCGATCCACTCAAAACCGCCGTTATTGCACACATAGCAATGTCCGTCGGGCCCTATTGCGGCTCCATTAGGACCGCCACCCAGATCGGCCACGAGTTCCTTCCTACCATTGCGAACTCGACTCAGATGCCCTGTTTTGATTTCAACCAAAACGATACTGCCATCTGGCATGGCAATGGGGCCTTCTGGAAACGCCAGTCCGTCCGCAACTAATGTGAGATCTGGTTGCATTTTTCTCCCCTACTAGCTCAAGATTCTCAGGTCTCCAGACTATACTAAGGACAGCCAGTGATACGTACGTTTTCTTGGATAACCCTGTGCATCAGCTTTTGCTTTGGTTGCCAATCCTATGTGGACGGTGCAAAGCGCACCTTGGGAGAGGTCACCGATGACGCTCAGATCACTGCGGTGGTCAAAGTTCGCCTGCTGAATGACCCAGAGGTGAAGGGGCTTCGGATCAACGTCACAACCTTAAGGGGGGTGGTCATGCTTGAGGGCCGTGTACCTTCAGACTATGCCCGGGAAAAAGCCATTCGTATCACTCGTGAGACCGGCAGCGTAGTGGATGTCGACGACCGACTCACGGTGGTCGAATAGCCTAGATTTATTATAGAAATAGACCATAACTATCTGATTTATAACCAATCATTTGGCTTTAAATATTCCGATAGCGTGGCTTCTAAGCTGTTGGGTTCGGGCTGATAATCGTAAACCCATTTCACCAGTGGGGGCAGGGACGCCAACACCGACTCAATGCGTCGGCCACTTTGCAGACCGTACTTGGTGCCTCGATCGATGGCTAGATTGAACTCTGCGTATCGGCCCCGGCGATACAACTGAAACTCCCTTTGGGCCTCGGTAAATGGTGTTTCCATCCGGCGCTGAAAAATTGGCTGGTAAGCGGGCAGAAAGGAATCGCCCACCCGCTTAACCAAGGCAAAACTGTCGTCGAAACCGCCTTGGGTCCAATCATCAAAAAAAATGCCGCCGACCCCTCGAGTCTCATTGCGATGAGGTAAAAAGAAATACTCGTCGCAGGTGGCCTTAAATGCTGGGTAATGTTCGCCTACCGCATTGGCAGCGGTTTGGTGCCACAGGCGGACATCTTCATCTACCGGGTAACAGGGTGTTAGGTCGTAACCGCCACCAAAGTACCAAGCCGGCTCGTCGGCTTCTACGTAGAAAAAGCGCAGATTCATGTGAGTAATAGGCACATGAGGGTTGCGCGGATGCACGATTAGGGAGACGGCTGTGGCCTGAAATGCGCTGCCTGCCAGATGAGGGTTTCGCTCGGTAGCGGCGGGTGGTAGAGCCGCCCCCATGGAATGGGTGAATTGGACCGCAGCCTTCTCAATGTGTTTACCATCCGCCAGCACCCGGGGCTGGGACAGTCCGCCGTTAGGCGGTTGAATTTGCTCCAGTGAAAATGTGCCTTGAGTATCAATTGCTTCAAGAGACTGGCAAATGCGCTGTTGCAACGCCTTAAAATAAGCAACCACGGGTTCGATCATAGTATTTCCTTGGTTCAATAGAGGGCGAGCGGTAAGGCCGACCTGCCAATACGGCTCTGCAGCCGCGTATTGTAGATCAAGGCCGATGGAAAGGTAGCGGAACAAGGCGACCCATCGCGGTTTTGGTTTAAAAGGTGTGGCCACACAGCATAACTTTCGTGCCAAAACCTAGAGGTTGCTGTATTGCCTGTCTAACTTCGTTAACAAAAGACGCACGATATCTGGTCACGAGTAATACCGTCACTGCAGCGAATTGGGCATACTTAGGGAATGAAACATTTTGAATTTAGCCCTTATCTCGATGCGATAGACAGACTGGTCCGTAAAGCGTGCGCGCACCTCCAAGGCAACTTGGACGAGGAACAAATTGAGCTCTACGATCTTGCCTTCGTGCAGGCGGAGATCTTGGCTGCACGAACACTCATCGAGCAAGCCGAACTGGCTTCCGAGTTAGAGACTCCGTGTCGTTACTTCTGCGCCAACGCCATTGTCTCTATCACTCAGAAACTGGCAGTGCGGCCTCAGACTTTTGGCTTAACAGCGGCGGAGCTACCGTCCCTAGAACCGCTGCAAGATTGCCTGTCGCCCCAAGCCATCGCGGCTCTAGGCGAGCACTACCTAGATCAAGGGCTGGCAGCGGATTTGTTGGACGATGAAAAGCGAATTATTCGCGATACTTTTAAGGATTTCGCCGATCAGGTAGTAAAGCCTCTGGCGGAAGAGGTTCACCGGAAAGATCTATTGGTGCCGGCAGAGATACTAGAACCCTTAAAAGAAATGGGGGTCTTCGGGCTCAGCGTTCCAGAACGATTCGGTGGTTTGAAGCCAGATACAACCGAAGACAGCATGGGCATGGTTATTGTTACCGAGGAACTTTCCAGAGGGTCCCTAGGGGCCGCTGGCAGTCTGATTACTCGGCCAGAGATTATGGCTCGAGCGTTGCTTGAAGGTGGCACAGAAGAACAGCAAGCCCGATGGCTGCCACAAATAGCTTCTGGTCAGACACTCTGTGCGGTCTCTGTAACGGAACCCAACACCGGTTCTGATGTTGCCTCAGTTGCCCTAAAGGCAACAAAAACCGATGGTGGCTGGCGGCTTAACGGCGGCAAAACTTGGTGTACTTACGCCGGAGCTGCCGGCGCGTTGTTGGTACTGGCGCGCACCGATGCGGACGCCAAACCTGCCCACAAAGGGTTGTCGCTCTTTGTGGTTGAAAAACCAAGCTACGATGGACACCACTTCGATTACCAACAAGCGGAAGGCGGTCGTATGACCGGTCGGGCCATTCCCACTTTGGGCTACCGGGGCATGCATTCCTTCGAGATGGCCTACGAAGACTTTTTTGTGCCCGACGACTGCCTAATTGGCGGCGAAGCAGGGCAGGGCAAAGGCTTTTACTTCACAATGCGTGGCTTTATGGGCGGCCGTCTGCAGACAGCGGCGCGAGCCTGCGGATTGATGCGAGCGGCCTTCGAAGAAAGCGTGAGCTATAGCCAAGATCGCATGGTGTTTGGGCGCTCGGTAGCGAGCTACCCTCTGTCATTGGCAAAGCTAGCGCGCATGGGAGCACTGATCACGGCCTGTAAGGCGTTCACTGCCCACGTGGCCGGATTGATGGATCAAGGCCTTGGTCAAATGGAAGCGAGTTTGGTGAAGCTTTTTTCCTGTCGCGCAGCAGAATGGGTGACTCGGGAAAGCGTTCAGCTTCATGGCGGCATGGGATACGCTGAAGAAGTTGCAGTGAGCCGTTATTTCGCGGATGCTCGCGTCCTTTCGATTTTTGAGGGTGCCGAAGAAACCTTAGCGATCCGGGTAGTAGGCAAAACCCTCGTAGATCAAGCAAGAAATTAACAGCAGCGTTGGGCCTGTGGGTCCGGCGCATCAACAGTGATATTTGTAAGAGACCAGGAGTAGTCATGGACTTAAGTTTTTCAGATCAAGATCGAGAATTTCAGGCAGAAGTTCGCAGCTTCCTTGAAGAGGCATGGCCTCAGGAGATGCGCGACAAGCAAAGCCGCAGCGCTTTGGGCAAGCTGTCCAAGGAAGATCTTGTCGGGTGGCAAAAACGCTTGGCAGCGAAAGGTTGGGCGGCCACGAACTGGCCGGCTGAATATGGTGGTGCAGCCTTCACGCCCACCCAAAGCTACATTTTTGATGCAGAACGTGCCCGAGTTGGGGCGCCTGGCGTTGTTCCATTCGGCATCACCATGGTGGCACCGGTTATCATGAAGTTCGGCACAGACGAACAAAAGGCTAAGTTTCTGCCGCCAATCCTTAATTCAGACGTTTGGTTCTGTCAGGGCTACTCTGAACCGGGCTCAGGCTCAGATTTGGCATCCCTGAAAACCAAGGCTGAAGACAAAGGCGACCATTATCTGGTCAATGGCGTTAAGACGTGGACTACCATGGCCCAATACGCCGATTGGATGTTTTGCCTAGTTCGCACCAGCAACGAAGACATTCGCCAAATGGGCATCAGCTTTATTTTGATGGATATGAACACCCCGGGGATTTCGGTGAAGCCGATTATCACTCTGGATACTCCAGCTGAGGGTTATCAAGAAATCAACATGGTGTACTTTGAGGACGTCAAAGTTCCCAAGGAGAACTTGGTAGGTGAGCAGGGCAAAGGCTGGACTTGCGCTAAATACCTGCTGGAGTTTGAACGCGGAAACGCCTACTCACCGGGCCTGAAAGGCGCCATGTCCCACCTCAAGCAGGCAGCGGCAGCGGAACAAGATGGAACCGGACAGGCTTTCGCTGACAGCGCTGACTTCATGAAGAAATTCAACGATGTTGAAGTTCAGATCCTAGCCATGGAAGCGACAGAGTTGCGCATTCTAGGGGCTTTGGCGGCAGGGCAGAATTTAGGACCAGAAAGCTCCATCCTCAAGACTCGTGGCACGGAGTTACAGCAGGCAGTGACCGAGTTGGCCTTGGAGATTGCAGGCAACTATTCGGCGCCGCTGGATCAATCCACCCCAGCACCGGGTGACAACTTCCAGCCAGTAGGACCTCAAGCCTCCAACGGTGTAGCTCAAGAGTATTTCAATACTCGCAAAGTCAGCATCTACGCAGGATCCAACGAGATCCAACGTAACATTATGTCCAAGCTGGTTTTGGGGCTGTAGACCGCTAGGAAGCATCGGTTACACCGACGGCCGCGTTGACTTGGTAACAAACCAGCGCGGTTCCAAGGGCGGGGCGTCAAAAAGGCAGCGATAAAAGAAAGGCGGGGATTCCCGCCTTTTTTGTGTCTACAACATCGAACGGCTTAGAACGCTAACTGTTGAAGTTTTCGCCTTCGAAACTTCCGAACAATCGCTTACTCATATCATCGGTGATCCGGGTCCACTTGCCCAACCAGCGTCCTAACCGGCTTATTCCAACAGAGGGACTGGAACTTTCTTTGATCAGATTGTGGTACATGGTTCGCCGAGTTTGCTCGGCGCGGTTGTGAATCATTGATGCGATCTTAGTGACAATCTTAATGGCGATGCGAGGGTGCTCTAACACGATTTTGTCGTATGTTTCCGCATCCAGATACAGGTAGTCGCATTGGCTGCGGCACACCACAGTGGCGGTCCGAGTGGCCTGCAAGACCAGATTCACCTCGCCCAAGAGTCCCGGGCCCGGAAAATTACCGATGTTCATTGCAACCGTGGCCAAGTTGACACGGCATTTATAAAACACGGAAAACTCGCCGTTCAACAGCAGCAGCAACTCGCGACCGGTATCACCCTGAGACAACATGATGGTGCCGGCTTGAGCCTGCCGCTGGTGCATAATAGCAACCAGGGTTTGGATTTCTTCGGCTTCAAAGTCCGGGATGACCTGAGCCACTATCTCTACAACGTCAGCAGTTTCCATATCAACCGTTCTTAGCCGTTTAAGACGAAAATCAGTGGGAGGGCAGGCGCACTCTCACAATGTATGGGTTTGGCCTTCTGTGGCGATGACGACGGCACCTGGCAACTCGTCTACTTGGGCCTTGATCGCGTCCAGATCGGTGTCCACTACGCCGGGATTAAAGCCAGCCAGGGCTAAAGTTTGCACGTCCAGAGCCTGTGCCGTCTTATAGCCTTCCTGCCAGGTTGAATGACCCCAGCCACGAAAACTGGGGTATTCCTCATCGCTGTAGGCTGCGTCAAACACCAGCATATCTGTATTCTTGGCTAAGGCCGCTAAACCCGAATGGATTTCTTCGGAATCACCATGCTCATGATCCAAACAGTAGGCCAATGACTTATCCCCACAGTCAATCCGGTACCCCATACTTTCGTTGGGGTGGTTTAGGAACTGCGCGGTAACGGTTGCGGCGCCGAAGGTCATGGATTCACCAGCTCCGATTTCCGTCACAGATTTGACTCCTTGAAGCAGGGAAAACGGCACGGGAAAATTCGGCGGTAACATTTGGCGTTCAAGGCAATCAATAAGCGACGCGCCGTCGCGTTTAGGACCAATGATATTGATCTCATTGCGCGGGTCGTATGCCAACTGAAAAAAAGGCAGGCCTTGAATGTGGTCCCAGTGGGTGTGGGTTAAAAACAGATCGAGTTTAACGGGCTCGTCCGTGGACTCACGCATTTCTCGCCCGAAACTTTGGATTCCCGTGCCAGCATCCAGCACCAAGATCGAGTCACCGGCTCGGACTTCAACGCAAGGTGTATTGCCACCATAACGGGCAGTGTTGGGGCCCGGTACCGGGGTGGAGCCCCGAACGCCCCAGAACGTCACAGTTAATGGTGATTGTGAACCAGTCATATACAGCCTTTTGCGAAAAATCGAACGCCGACAGTTAAGCGGCGTGTTGAAGATTATACAGTTGTCGCTGGAATCTTCACCGATCAAATGTTTGCTTATAGTGTTCGTTTTGTGATGCGCAATACAAAAATATCTGTAAAACAATCATTTATAAGAGTCGCTACGCGTCATATGGGTTAACGAACTTGATTCAGGAGATCCACCTCCTAACATGTGGGCGCCATAAATTGCGCATAATATATATTATGTTAAATAATGCAGAGATGACTCAAGGGAGCGCTGTTGTGGTCTGATCACTCACCCAAGAAGCGGCCCACCCTATCGAAACCGAAACTGAGCGTTAACCAACCCCGCCTCACTGCTTCGGTCGATACTCCCTCGCTCTACGACGTATCGTTGTTTTTGTTCTAACGCGGCTATCCAAGCAATTAATCCATCGAAGGACTGTTGTTCAACGGATACGCTCACGGTGCCATCGTTTTCCGGCTGCAGACGGGACAGCACGATATTGAATTCTGCCGCACTGTTGGTGATGTCAGCGATTGTCGGACCATTGGTCGGTGTGGAGCCTGCACCGGTGCTTTGACGACTGGCTCGGGTTAGCTTGTCCCGGTTAAGCGTTATCCACTCGAACAAACCTTGGTTCGCCCTTGCCCGAGCGCGTTGCTCCGCTTCAAACGCACTGACAGGCAACCATATGCCTAGAAGGAAACCTAGTCCCAACGTCAGTAACAAAAGTAGCTTTAAGACGCGCTGGTCGTTGCGGCTTTTTTCCGCATACCAGCGATGTCCGGCCGTAGATTTAAGAGCTTCTGCGGCCCGGGTCAGTACATTTTTCATAAGTATTGACCAACCAGCCGGGCTCGTACCCGATTGTTTTCTTTTGTCGCATCACTGACATCGACGATCATAGCGTTCTGCTGGGCCCGGGTTTTAATTGCATCCAACTCATCAAAGTCGCGAATAATCACGTCTACCGTCAGAGTCATTTGTTTTTCCCGGAAACGCAGAGCTTGTACATCTGCGCTTGAACCGAGGACTGCGGATGTTCGGAAGATAAGATCCACCATACTTTGGGTCGTATCACCACCGGCGGTAGGCCTTAACTTGTTGGCCAACCGGCGTTTGAGCTGGGATGTAGTTACCGGTGGGCTATCGCTGGGAAAAAGCGTCTGATAAGTGGCGGCATTTTGTATTTGGCGTTGATCAGCCTGATATTTAAACCAATAGCCTTGAGCAAGAAGGCCCAACGCAGCAACGCAAAGCCACAAGCTAGCTGCAACCCAGGTGCGACGCCATCGAGACGTCAGGTTTGCGTCCTTGGTCCGAACAGCAAAGTTACCTTGCAATAGGTTGAAAGCCCCCTGCTCCGATGAATGGGACTTGGCGGCGGATTGGAGCCGCTGGGTGAAGTGCTGTAGTGGCGCGGTTTCTATCAAGAGAACGTCTGGCGTTGATTCCAGTTGGCCCAGCTCAAGATCATTCAAGCTGTTCCCAACGCACCGTAAGACACTGGGCCCAAGGCTGTTCAAAACCGTGACCAACATGGCCCGGTCCACCGCGGCATCTTGGTCTTGGGCGACGACGAGTACCTGTTCCCGGACCAAAGAATCCAGCAGTACTGTGACTTCTGAGCTTGCCTCCTGCAGTAGTTGAGCTTCGGAAACCACCCAGTCCAAGGTCATATCAGCCCGAGTAAAGTGCTGCAGCCAGCTCGCCAGTCTTTCCTGTTCAATCACCGCACAGCTTACGCCATGCCCCGGGCGAATCCTGCCGTGTGCGATGTGTACATCTTCGATATCGCTGGTTAGGTATTCCTCTAGCGCAAAAGGCAGCGCCTGTTTAATGCTGTTTACGGTCCGGCCTGGCACGTTAACAGTAATGCGCAGCACCTCGTCGCCCGGTAGCACTAATCCAAAGGTCATCTGGGATTCAAACCAGGCTGGGTTGCTCGCCATTAAATCCGACAACCCTTTGGAGTCGACTTGCCCGGTAGTAACTTGGCCGGCTTGATCTAGACAGCACCACTGCCAAATGCAGTTATCTTCAGCGGGGTCTTCGGCATTTCGTGGGCTGAATAAAAGCGTGGTCATGGTCTAAGATACTTGCAGTCTAAGGAGTACGTTTTTCGCTCGTTCATGGGGAATCCTCGCCGTCGAGAGCCAAATAGTCATGTCGGAAGCGTTTGCCAAAATCTCGCTGAAGTATCGTGATCACCCCGCTGCTCGGATCTCGCCACATCAGAGAAAAGAGGCTAACACGACTGCGATTCAGCTGCGCCTGAGCAATCAGTAAAAAGTACTCGCTGGTCACAGAAAGGTCCGCCCGGACGGGATTAAAGGCTGGATTTGCCGATATGAACTCATCCATGGTCAGGAAGTTACGCGGTAGCTGAGTGATCGCTAAGGCATCACCAAGGCTAACCGTGGGGTCCAGCGCGCTAAGAGTCAGGGCAGAGGCCGTATTTACGTTTATCTTCATCCCGGTATCTGGCACCAAACAGGTACGTTCTGCTAGCAAACGTATCGCTGCCTGTTCCACGTCTGCTAATGAATTTAGCTCGCTGATATCCATCATGGATTGATTGGCCGCTAAATGAGGCGGCTGTCTTAATTGATAGGCAGAATCTTCTGCCCCGAATCCCATGGCGATCTGATCTGGGTCAACCCAGTCCTTTACCAAATCTGCGATATCCGGGGACAAGTCCAGGTTCGCTAGCAGGCGTTTTAGACGCTCATGATTTAGGTCGCCAGCATCGCCGCCTAAGCTATTAAGATTGAAACACCGGTGCAGATCCACCACGTAGGCCTGCAGAACCCCTACCCCGTCGAGATCGAAGGGCAATGTGGGCTGAGCCCAAAACTCTTCCAGATGGTCAACGCCGGGACCAGAGTTGACAAAGTCATCGTACAGGGCTTGCCGTGCGAGTTCTTCGGCCCCAATGGCGTATTGCAGAGCTTGCTCCTGCTCAAAACTGTTTTGGTGCTGGGCGATTACCAAATGATGACTCGACAAAATCTGTGTGGTGAGTCCAACGAGAATGGCGGTAATAAGCAGCACTGTGATCAGCGCGACCCCTGACTGGCGGCGGGTGAACGCGCTGTTTGCAGCAGCGGGTGGTTTGAATAATTCAGAATTCGCCATTGGGTACCTCCCAAATTCGCTCCACCACGCCCACGGGCTTTAGGCGAATACGCAGGATGAGTGCAGTTAACGCCGCATCACCTGTCGCCCCTTCTGGAGGCCAAAACTTGTGTTCTGTGCCGGCTTCATCCAGCACAAAAAACTCCAGTTCTTCCACCTGCTCCAGCAAGGTTTGGGTAACGGGTTCCTCGTCGCCGATCCCATCCAGAGTTGGCCAGTAGGCGCGGACTAAGTCATCGCCTTGCAGGCGATAGCCCACCCGCTGTAGTTCAGATCGGGGCCGTTGCAGCGGGTTGCGCCACCCCCCTCTCGTCATGACCAGGGCCCCTTCATCACCAATCATTAAAGCCGACTGCGAGTCCCCGCCGGTGCTACGAGGCGTGCGACTTCGGTATTGCATGAGGTCTCGCTGCACAATCAACATTGCACGGTGAATTTGGGCTAAGCGCTCTCCCCGTTCCTCCAGAACGCCATAGGACTCAACTGTTCTGCTCAGAAGCTGAGCACTAATCAAACCCACGACGGCAAATATTGTTAGAGCCACCAGGATTTCCAGCAAGGTAAACCCTCGCTCTTTAGCGTTCGCTGGGCTGGGATGATTTGGCTCCAAATACATCAGTATTGACCCAGAAACCCCGAGACCTGACTGAACGGACCCTGTCGTCCGGAGTCACCAGATTCAAAAACACTGACCTCGACGCGTCGCATCCAAGGGTGGTCAGTGGACTTAATCTCGGTTACGACCTCCCATTCCCGGTCGGCGAACACCAGTCGGCTTTGCTTTTTTCCGGTGTTCAAAGAGCGGGGATTTTGACGCTGCAACAGCCGCATACGCGTCAAGTGGTTACTGGCAATCCAACTGGCTACCGTTCGTTGTTCAAGTGCCCTAGTCTGGTTGGCAACGCCGCCCACGGCAGTGGATACCGACGCCCCGATTACGCCAATAATGGCTATGGCGATGAGCATCTCCAGTAAGGTAAAACCTCGCATCACCGGAATCCATCTACCAGTTTATCCGTTTCTTGAATTTGCACCGGGCTAAAACCATCCGTGCCTAGGCGGACAGTCTGCTTGCTGCCGGAAAACTGCATATCAATAAAGAACTGGCTGGCTTCGCCGCTTGAAAAGAACACCACATCGGGTAAATTTTTTTCTTTCTCGGCACCGGTGATGCCCGAAGCATTTGGATCCACAGCAGCAAACACAGCAGCACTGATATCCTCAAAACCGCCCTCTTGAACGGTGATCGTAAAATTTACTGGAGCGGTCGGTTCGTCAGGTTCAAAAGGTTTCTGTCGCTGGGGCACCCAGCGTCCGGAGATGTCGTCAAAGGCCACGACCCCGTAGCCCTCTTCATGCACATGAAGGCCCCATTCTTGGTTGTTTTGAATGGCCCTATCCCGCGCTAACTCAATGCGTTGGGCCATGCGTTGGGCAAAGCCCTGCAGCGCGCGTTGATCGCTGGCTGGGTTCAGAGAAAGAACTGCAGCACCCATCAAAATGCCCAGCACGGCCACCACTATTAATAATTCTATGAGCGTAAAACCCAGAGTCCTTGGGGTACTGGGCTTAGCATTGGGCCTAGTTCTTGGCTTGGCCCCGAGGCTGGTTCTTAGAACGCCCCCTATATGTTTTCTTAGGCTCCTTATCAGCCCCTTTTTTAAACTTCTCCTCAGGTTGAGTTCTGGGCCGCCACTCGTCTGTTGAGTTAACGGATTTAGGCGCCACAGTTGCATTACCATCGCCGAAGAACTCGAACCATTAGAGATCTGAAAGACGGATGTCGGCGTCATTGTCCTCGCCACCTTCGGCACCATCCGCACCTAGGCTTATGATTTCGACATCACCATTTGTGTTTTCGTATAAATAGTCGGATCCCCAAGGATCTTGGGGCAGCTTCTTCAAGTATCCACTGGGGTTCCAATTCTTAGCTTCCGGTCGCCCGTTGGGACGTTCGACCAGTGCTTGCAACCCTTGGTCTGAAGACGGATAGCGATAGTTGTCCAGTCGATAGACGTCAAGGGCGGCGGCCAAGGTCCGAAGATCCGTTTGCGCTGCCTGCACTCGAGCAGCATCTGGCCTAGAAAGTAGGGTTTGAGCCGCCAAACCACCCAAAATACTGAGAATAACGATAACCACCAAGATTTCGATAAGCGTAAAGCCCTGCTGTTTCATTCAATCCCTCTCTGTTTTACCGACGTTTTTATCGAACTTTTACCGTATTTTTCATCGAACTTTAGCCTATCGCCGGCCACACCAGACACCTATCATTTTGCCTGGGCGTTATACCAACTGGTTCATGCTTAACATGGGCAGCAATATAGCCATCACAATGAAAAGTACCACGCCCCCCATCATCAACAACATCAGTGGTTCAAACAATTTCACTAAGGCTGATACCACACGCTCCACTTCTGACTGCTGGAAATCCGCCACTCGACCGAGCATGGCATCCAAGGTGCCGCTCTGCTCCCCCGCCGCTACCATGTGGAGCAACATCGGCGGCATCTGTCCTACTTTCCCAAGACTGATGTGTAAGCTGATTCCCTCGCTAACCCGTTGGGTCGCTTCGGTGAGAGCCCGCTGAAGCCATTGGTTAGAAACTACCCCGGAAGCAATATGCATGGCTTCTACTAATGGCACGCCAGAGCGCGTCAAGATTGATAGCGTGTTGGTATAGCGAGCGGCATTTGCGCTTCGCGTAATTCGCTGTATTAAAGGCATGTCAAATTTCATGCGATCCCAGCGCAGCCGCATTCTTGGCTGGGCAAGCAGCCAGCGAATGCAAAGAACCGACAGCGCGACAGCAATGATCAGGAGCCACCAATAGTTTGCCATCAGGTCCGTAATCCCGATCAGCACGGTAGTGAACCAGGGCAGTTCCTGTCCGGTATCCACAATGACGTTCACCATGTCCGGAACGATATACACCATCAAGCCGGAAATGATCAGCACGGCCATGGTGAGGAGTACGGCTGGGTAAACCATGGCCATTTCCACATTCCGCGTGGCGCTGAACTGGCGCTCTTCGTAATCGGCTAAGTTTTCAAGCACTTTGTCGAGAAAACCGGACTGTTCCCCAGCCGTTACTGTTGCCCTGTAAAGGGCGTTAAAACTACTACTGTGATCGCTCAAGCTCACGGCTAAGCTGTGGCCTTCTAGCACCTTACTGCGAATGGCCATAATCAGGCCTTTGACATGCTGCTTTTCAGCTTGCTCGGCCACGGCGGCTAGGGCTGCTTCAATGGGTAAGCTGGATCCGATCAATGTGGCCAGTTGCCGGGTAAAGAGCACGCGATCCAGATGCCCGAGTTTGCGCTGGAAAGATACTCCGGAACGTTTGATGGTCGACTGGCTGGCTGTCACGTTTACCTTGGTCGGCATGAGCGCTTGATCGCGCAGCAATGCGCGCGCATGACGGGCGCTGTCGGCTTCGATAACACCTTTGCGGGTTCTCCCGGCCTCGTCTAAGGCTTGGTACTCAAATGCCGCCATTAGCCCTTAGTGTCCAAATACCGGTCTTGATTAGTCATCAAGACTCACCCTAAGAACTTCGTCTACCGTGGTAATTCCCGCCAGAATTTTTTGTTTGCCGTCCTCACCAATGCTTGGGGCATTGCCGCGGGCATATCGATTCAACGCTTGCTCACTGGCAGCGTCGTGAATGAGTTCCCGCATTTTCTCGTCTACCACAACCATCTCGTAAAGACCGGTTCGACCTAGGAATCCGGACTGCGAGCACTCGCCGCAACCGTTAGCCTGATAAACCATGGCCGTCGACTCTTGTAGGAATGTTAGTTCGCTGGGGTTGGCAGGTCGCTGAGTGGAGCAATGGGGGCACAAGACACGTACCAAACGCTGGGCTAACACGCCAATCAGACTGGAACTGAGCAAGAAAGGCTCCACCCCCATGTCAATGAGCCGGGTCACAGCGCCAACCGCCGAGTTGGTGTGCAATGTGGACATGACCAGGTGTCCGGTAAGACTGGCCTGAACAGCGATCTCTGCTGTTTCAATGTCGCGGATCTCCCCCACCATGACGACATCCGGGTCTTGGCGCAGGATAGCGCGTAGCCCTCGGGCAAAAGTCATGTCCGCTTTGTTGTTAACTTGGGTTTGGCCAATTCCCGGCAAGCTGTACTCAATCGGATCTTCTACCGTCAACACGTTGATCGTGCTGCCATTAAGCTCAGCAAGGGACCCGTACAGTGTCGTGGTCTTACCAGACCCGGTAGGTCCTGTAACCAGAAAGATGCCATGAGGTTTGTGCACAACGCCTTGGAGAGCCTTTAAGGTATGAGGCGCCAAACCTAATTTCTGTAGGTTTAGCCGGCCCGCCTGTTTGTCCAATAATCGCAGCACCACACGCTCGCCAAAGTTTGCCGGCATCGTGCTGACACGTACATCCACTTCTCGTCCACCGATTCGCAGCGATATCCGGCCATCTTGGGGAATGCGCTTCTCCGCGATGTCCAGTTTGCCCATCACCTTGATTCGAGATATGAGTAAGGAGGCTAATTCTCGGCGTGGCCTAACCACCTCTCGCATTACACCGTCCACACGAAAACGTACCACCAAGGCCTGCTCAAATGTTTCGATATGAACGTCGGAAGCGTTCTCGCGAATAGCCTGCGCTAATAGCGCGTTGATCAAGCGTATGATCGGGGCATCGTCTTGCTGCTCGAGGAGGTCCTCGGTCTCGGGCAAGGCACTTGCGAGACTGGCAAGATCCATCTCGTCCCCTAGGTCCTCCACCATTTGTTTGGCTTCGCTGGAGTCTCTGGCATAGACCGTTGTAACTAACTCATCGAACTCTTCTTCACTTACCAACCGCACTCGTGCGCTGCGTTTTGTATGACGCCTGATTTCAGCCAGAGTTGTCAGCGTCGGGTTCGACTTAGCGCAAATCTCGATTGTCTGCTCAGCCTCATCCTTGACCACGACAACGCCGAACCGACGAGCAAAGGTAAAGGGCAGTCTGTCCTCGCTGTTTGAAGTACTCCTATGTGCCGACTCGTTCGTCATGTAAGAAACCTGTTCGTGTGGAGAATCTGGCCAGCGTTACTGTACGCCGGGAAGCTTAACTAAGAAAACTGCCCTTACGAGTGATCTTTTTGCTAGGTCGATCCCTCTTGGATCGCTGGCCAAAACGTCTGGTACGAGACCTCGAGGGAGGCACCTTTCGACCAATATCGCTGGCGCTCGTGTCTCAGCATCCATAATATCATCGACACCCGCGTAGCAAGGAAAGTATCTTTGAATTTTGTAGGCGCTCACATTATTTCTGTGGATCAATTCGACCGAGCGGCAGCGGATCGGGTATTTGAGGTTGCGGATAAGATGCAACCTTACGCCATGCGTAATCGCATCACTCGGGTGCTTCAGGGCGCCATCCTTTCGAACATGTTTTTTGAGCCAAGCACCCGGACGCGAGTCTCCTTCGGCTCCGCTTTCAACCTATTGGGCGGAGAGGTTCGCGAAACCACCGAGGCCAAATCATCTTCCTTGGCCAAGGGAGAATCTCTTTACGATACCGCCAGGGTTTTGTCCGGTTACAGTGATGTCATCGTCATGCGACACCCGGATGCCGGCAGCGTTGCCAAATTTGCAGAAGCCAGCCGCGTGCCCGTCATCAACGGTGGCGACGGACCAAACGAACATCCTAGCCAAGCGCTACTGGATCTTTACACCATGCGTACGGAAATTGCGGCCCAAGGTCAGAGCATCGACGGACTTAGCATCGCCTTGATTGGCGACCTGCGGTACGGCCGAGCCGTGCACTCTCTGTGCAAGTTACTGTGTCTATATGACAACATCCGCCTGCATCTAATTTCTCCACAGGAGTTGGCGCTGCCTGGGGACATTGTGGCCTTGCTTAAAATCGCAGGCCATGAAGTACGTCAATATACGGATATGGCCGAGGGTATTGGCGGCGTGGACATCTTATACGTAACGCGTACCCAAGAAGAACGCTTTCCCTCTCAGCAAGAGGCGGACCGTTACCGCGGCTTGTTTCGGCTAAATCAGGCGATTTATACCCAAAACTGTGCACCTAACACAGTCATCATGCACCCGCTTCCACGGGATTCCCGGGCCCAAGCTCAAGAGCTGGACGACGATCTGAATCAGAACCCCAATCTGGCTATCTTTCGGCAGACTGACAATGGCATGCTGATTCGTATGGCCTTGTTCGCCCTCGTGCTCGATGTAGTGGATCAAGTGGACAACTTCGCACAACCGGTCACTTGGTTCACCGACAAAAGACACGGCTAGATAACGTTGTTCTCCGGGCAAAGGTGATGGCCAAAAAAAAGGGCCCGATTGGGCCCTTTCTCGTGCAGATCGATGATGAATCAGATCTGAGCTTCCAGTTCCGGCAAAACCGTGAACAGGTCAGCCACTAGGCCGTAGTCGGCAACTTGGAAGATTGGGGCATCTTCGTCCTTGTTGATCGCAACGATCACCTTGCTGTCCTTCATGCCGGCTAGGTGCTGGATAGCACCGGAAATACCAACGGCAATGTACAAGTCCGGGGCAACAATCTTACCGGTCTGCCCTACCTGCATATCGTTGGGAACGAACCCTGCGTCCACGGCAGCTCGAGAGGCACCAATAGCGGCACCCAACTTATCTGCAATTCCGTCCAACATGCCGAAGTTCTCTCCGTTTTGCATACCGCGACCACCAGAAATGATCACGCTTGCAGCGGTCAACTCGGGGCGTTCGGACTCCGCAATTTCTTGAGAAACAAAGCTGGAGATGCCAGCGTCGGTAACGTTAGCAATGGCTTCAACACTGGCGCTGCCGCCTGTGCTGGCCACAGCGTCGTAAGCCGTACCACGCACTGAAACCACCTTGACCGAGTCATTGGACTTCACCGTGGCAATGGCGTTACCCGCGTATATAGGGCGTTTGAAGGTATCTGCGCTTTCAACGCTGATGATGTCGGAAATTTGCGCAACACCAAGCTTGGCTGCCACTCGTGGCAAGAAGCTACGTCCATTGGCGGTGTGAGCAGCCAGTACATGGCTGTACGGCGCTGCGACCTCGGCAACTAAGTCGCCTAAGTTTTCCGCCAGCTGATGCTCATAGGCGGGGTTATCCGCAACCAGCACCTTGTTGACGCCGGGTACGGCGGCTACTTGACCGGCAACGCCGTCAACGCCGCTGCCTGCGACCAATACATCGATGTCACCGCCAATAGCTTGGGCGGCAGCGATGGTCACAAGGGTAGCAGCCTTGTTTTCAGTGTTATCGTGTTCTGCAACGACTAATATGCTCATGAGATCACCTTCGCTTCGTTCTTGAGTTTATCGACCAGTTGTTCAACGGATTCGACCTTAATGCCTGCAGCTCGTTCTGCTGGGGCCTCTACCCTTAACACTTCTACGGTAGGGTTCATGTCCACGCCCAGTTCATCCGGGGTCAAAACGTCCAGGGGCTTCTTCTTAGCCTTCATGATGTTTGGCAAAGAGGCGTATCGCGGTTCGTTTAATCGTAGGTCGGTGGTCACAACTGCGGGCAGATTCACCGAAATGGTCTGCATGCCGCCGTCGATTTCCCGCAGGACCTGGGCCTTACCGTCTGCCACTGTTACTTCAGATGCAAAGGTGGCCTGTGGCATACCGGCTAGCGCTGCAAACATCTGACCGGTCTGACTGTTGTCGCCATCAATACTTTGCTTGCCGAAAATAACCACACCAGCCTGCTCGCGCTCTTGTACCGCAACCAAGGCTCGGGCAATGGCCAAGGGCTGGGCTTCGACGTCGGTTTCCACCAGGATGGCTCGATCCGCACCCAAGGCTAGGCAGGTGCGTAGTTGTTCTTGGCAGGCAGTGCTGCCAACGGCAACAGCAATAACTTCTTCCGCTACACCCGCTTCTTTCATACGAACGGCTTCTTCGATGCCGATTTCACAAAAAGGGTTAACAGACATTTTGACGTTGCTGAGATCAACGCCAGTGTTATCGGGCTTTACACGCACTTTGACGTTGTAATCCACCACTCGTTTGACCGGTACAATAACCTTCATTGAATTTGAGTCCTCATTTGTTGGCTCGGACGTCTGCGGCATTCCCGCTGTCCTTGGAGCATTTTTACGACTAGCGCCTGAACGCTTAGTCTTTTTACCCGACTAGAAACCGACGACTACCATGCGGCATTTGCCACAACATTGCAGCGATATGTCACGCATTTGGGTAAGTTTTTAGCACTTTGCTGGGGTATTTGGCGTAACGTCCCGGCGAAAGTCGGGTGACGAAAGCGCACAAACCGATTAACCTGCCGCCTGCGCGTCCACGCTGTCCTCAGCAAGAGGGCGACGCATTGTCCCTATGCCCTAGGCATAGGTCAAGACATCACCGATTGCGATGAATGCCGGCCAGATTAACGTTGGTTGCGACATCGAGGTCGAGAGACACATTACTGGAAATAGAGGATTGCAATGGAGCAACAAGTAGAACGCGAATCCATGGAATTTGACGTTGTGATTGTTGGCGGTGGACCAGCCGGTCTTGCGGCCGCCTGCCGCCTGATGCAGCTGGGCGAAAAAAGCGGTCAAGAGTTGTCCGTTTGCCTAGTGGAAAAAGGCTCGGAAATTGGCGCGCATATTTTGTCTGGCGCGATTTTTGAGCCGACGGCGCTAAATGAACTGTTTCCAGACTGGCAGGAGCGTGGTGCACCGCTGGATAACCCGGTTACCGAAGACCTGATCTATTACATGGTTAACGAGACCAACCGCATCAAAGTGCCCAGTTTCCTCGTACCCAGTGATGCTCACAACGAAGGCAATCATGCCATCAGCCTAGCGAACTTGTGCCGCTGGCTGGGCGAGCAGGCAGAAAACATGGGAGTGAACATATTCCCCGGCTTTGCCGCTTCTGAAATTCTCTACGATGAAAACGGCGCAGTGCGCGGTGTGGCCACCGGCGACATGGGCATTAGCAAGGAAGGCGAGCAGAAAGGCAGCTATACCCCGGGCTATGAGCTGCTGGGTAAATACACGATTTTCTCTGAAGGCTGCCGCGGTCATCTGGGTAAGCAGCTGATTAACAAGTTCGAGCTAAACGCTGACAGCGGCACCCAGCACTATGCCATTGGCATCAAAGAGCTGTGGACTATTGATCCGGCCAAGCACAAGCCCGGAAAGGTAATGCACAGTATCGGGTGGCCCCTTAATCACATGCCCGGCGGCGCGACGGGCGGCTCATTCTTATATCACCTGCCGGACAATCAAGTGTCCTTAGGGCTGATCGTGGATTTGAGCTACAAAAACCCACACCTGTCGCCCTTTGACGAAATGCAGCGCTGGAAACATCACCCGCTGATTGCTGACATCTTGGAGGGTGGCGAACGAGTCTCTTATGGCGCTCGGGCCATTTCTAAGGGCGGTTTACAGGCGTTGCCGAAGCTCACGGTACCCGGAGCACTAATCGCTGGAGACGACGCGGGCTTCCTAAACGTACTCAAGATTAAAGGCAGCCATACCGCCATGAAGTCAGGGATGTTGGCTGCAGAAGCTGCCTTTGACGAACTCAGCGAGGGCCATGCCCAAACCGAAGCTACGTCATTCCAAACAAGGTTCGAGAATTCATGGTTGTTTGATGAGCTGAACCGCTCACGCAATGTAGGTCCTGCCCTACACAAATTGGGGGTTTTGGGCGGCTCAGGCTACGCCTTTGCCGATCAGTATTTCGCCGGCAACCAACCTTGGACCCTGACGGATCCAACACCGGACTATGCGACTCTGAAGCCAGCCGCGGCCAGCAAGGCTATCGACTACCCTAAACCCGATGGCGTCTTGTCCTTCGATAAGTTGTCTTCCGTGTTCTTGTCCAACACCAATCACGAAGAAGATCAGCCCTGTCACCTGACCCTGAAAGATGCCGATGTGCCGGTTCGTGACAACCTGCCCAAGTATGCTGAGCCGGCTCAGCGCTACTGCCCGGCCGGAGTCTATGAAATCGTCGAAGAAACCGACGGCCCTCGCTTTCAGATCAACGCGCAAAACTGCGTGCACTGTAAGACCTGTGACATCAAAGATCCGTCCCAAAACATCACTTGGGTGGTACCCGAGGGCGCTGGAGGCCCCAACTACCCGAACATGTAAGGGGCGAAGTCGCTTAAAAAGGCTACCTTTCGGCTTGCGGAAGGCTCCCTCTGCGGGAAGGTGGCTTTTTTGGTGGGTTTAAACCACAGATCCAAGATTGAAGACCTCACCGTCGCTGCGCACCATCAGGGCATCGTTTTCCAACGCTCCCTCTTCCACCAAACGATAAAAGACACTGCGCTGTATTCTGGCCTCAAGACCATCCCGAATGTGGAGAAATGGTCGACCATCCCGCATGGTAATGGGGTGTTCCACACCCGCAATCACGTAGTCCCCAACGTTGGTACTAAACAGCATCTGCTTGGCTGCACCCTCACCTCGCACATCCAAATCCACGGCTATGAAAGGCACCTCGGCGACCTGAATCTGCATTTTCTCCCCAGGGGTGACAAGGAAATAATCGTCCTCTTCACGCCTCAGGATAGTTGCGAACAGATCCACTAGGGGTTGTCGCTCTATGCGAGTACCTTCGTGATACCACGCCCCCTCTCTATCGATTCGAATATCGATGACGCCGGTATGAGCAGGCTGCCATAAATGCACGGGGGGCAGCCGCTTACCTTGCTGAAGCTGAGTGAGGGTTTCAAATAAGTCGTCTATGTAGGACATGGGGCCTCAAGGATCTATGAATTCAGTGGCCTGAACGACTACTGATGGCGGAAGACTACTTCAGTTTATGAGGCTTCGTGGTGACGATATCGGTGACTTTTGTTAACCCCGTGTCAGCGGAGCTTGAGGCCACTAACCGCCAATGAACTTCATTACCGTCACTTCGCCCTGAAAATTCTCGCTTTGCTTGTCCGCCAAAGCACCCAGGAGTACTTGGTGCAATTCGGCTTGGGCCTGTTCATCTGGTAATGCCAGCAGCGACCGAATATCCGATGAACGCGCATTGGAGAGACAACCGTACAGAGCGCCATTAGAGGACAATCGCAGGCGCGTGCAGTTTCGACAAAAGGGCTCGCTTTCGTTGGCAATGACGCCAAAGGTGCCCTTTTGTGGGATTTCATAGCGTACCGCCGTGGAATCAAAAGGCGCATCGGTACGGCTGAAGCTATAGCGAGACGCGATGCGCTCCAAAATACTCTCCATGGAAAAGAATTCGCGCTGATACGCTGGACTAGCCTGGAGATGCCCCATGTTCATCAGTTCAATGAAGCGCAACTCAATACCCCGCTCCAGGGCATAGTCCAACAACGGTAGAATTTGGTCATCGTTGACATGATGCATGGGCACCATGTTGATTTTGACTTTAAGCCCCCCAGCCTGCATCAGCTCGATACCATGTAACACCGTATTCAGATCACCGGAGCGGGCGATGGCTCTGAAATGCTCTCGGTCTAGAGTATCTAAACTGACATTTATGCGTTTCATTCCAGAATCGATAATGTTCTGGGCATAGCGGGGCAAAAGCTGGCCGTTGGTGGTCAGGGACACATCCGTCAGGCCCAAGTCCATAATGCCCTGCAAGGTCGCTGGAAACTTGGGGGAAAGCAGTGGTTCGCCGCCGGTAATGCGTACCTTATCGATGCCTGCGGTTGCAATCAGGAGCCGAGTGGCCCGAACGATTTCCTCACCGCTAAGCTCGTAGGCCGCCGCCTGTAAGCGCTTGCCGTCAGGTACGCAGTAGGTACACGCGTAGTTGCATGCGGCTGTTAGGCTCAGGCGTAAATTGCGAAACCTGCGCCCGAGCCGGTCAACGATCAAATGCTGCTGGTCGTTGGTGATTTCTTGCATAGTAGTGATTCGTTACATCCGTTTGTTTAGCGCGTTGGTTACGCCAGTTTGACCAGCAGCTTGCTGACAAAGGCGCTGGCCCAAAAAATTCGGTTAGAACCCTTGACCAACACACGGTCACCGGGGCGAAGTGTTTGCACCAACAAAGCCTCCAGTTCGGCGTTGGCTTCTTGGAATCGGCCGCAAATACGTTGACTTAGCGATTGTCCTAGCGCCGTGCTATGTAGTCGATCCGCGGCTTGATTCATCTGTTCTCCGACAAGGACAATACCATGCAGTGCCGGTTCATGGGCAAGACCGTCTAAGAGTTTCTCATGAGCCGCCGCCCCTTGATCCCCCAGTTCTCGCATGTCGCCGAGCACAACGAAGCTGCGCTGAGGCTCACCATCTGAGGACTGTAATCTTGTGCCAGCTTGGGACAAAAAGGCGGTGATGGCCGCCTGCATGCTGCTCGGATTGGCGTTGTAGCTGTCGTCCACGACTTCAATACCCGAGGCGATATGAGAGTTGCCTCGGCCGTTGGGCACGGAGTCCCCGCTCAACGCTAGCCCCGAAGCCAATTCAAAATCTAATAGCTTCATAGCTAGCAGGCAGGCGCTAAGGGTCAGAGCCCGATGAACCCCGCCGCCAGGCACCTTGGCGACTATCGGTTCGCCGAAAAGAGACAACGACAGCCGATCTCCCTGCAAATCGTCTATTCGGGCATGACTGTCCAAACCATCACCGAAGTGGTAGCCGTCTATGGCCAGTTCGTCGTGCACAACACGCAAACCTTCACTGGGCAAAGTGGAAAAGATTTGGCTTTTTTCCTCAACCAAGGCTTGTCGGGAGGTAAAGTTCTCAATGTGAGCGTTTTGCACGTTGAGCAATATCGATAGGTCCGGTTGCACCAAGGCCGTCAGTGGGCCGATTTCCCCGGGATTGCTGGTGCCAATTTCGAAAACCCACGCCGGGGCCTGCTGCCAAGCATTCGCCAAAGACAGCGGCACACCAATATGATTATTGAAACTTCCAGGTGGCGCATAGGCCTGTAGGGCTTCAGCCAAAAAACTCTTGGCAGTTGTTTTTCCGCTACTGCCTGTCACCGCCAAGATCGGGCCGGCCAGTCGCTCCCGCCCTGCCTTGCCCAGTTGCCAAAGACCGTCATAGGTGTCGGCGATTTGATATTGAGGTATTCCAACATCTTGCAGGTGGGAAACTAGGGCCCCTACTGCGCCATTCTCCAAAGCATGTGCCAGATAGTTGTGACCGTCAGCGTTGCTACGAGCGCTGGTTTTAAAGCGCTCTCCGGGATCGCCGGCCAATGCGATAAATAGGTCGCCCGGCTTCACCAAACGACTGTCGACGGCAACGCCAGTGATTGGCATGAGAGCGCCGCGGGTCGACAACCGTTCATTATTCTCAAAGGGACCGTCGTAGAGAGCACTCAACACTTGGTGTGACCACGTCACCTGATTTTTCAGATCAATTGTTGCCATCCCCCATAGTAGCCTGATTGTTCCGCATAAACAGGAGGCTCGGACTAGCTTGTTGTGCCTTTCGCCCCTGGTGACACGAGTTGGGCTGGGTCATCTGTATCGACCAGACCACAACCCAAGGTTTGTTTAACTTAACGTTCTGCAATATCGACAATGTCGCTTGGGTTTGTATCCGCCGTGGCGGTAAGCTCGTTGTTCTACTGCTGGAGATTGCGATGTCAGAACATGCGCCCAAACAGGGCTTTTTTGCGCGATGGGGTCAACGCATTACGTCTTTACGTAATTTCGTGGTCAACGCAGGCTTTTTGGTTCTTCTTGTGGTTGTCGCCAGCGCTTTGTTCAGTAGCCCTGAGCGGGCTGAAATCAACGATGACAGCGCCCTCTTCATCTCACCCATGGGCGTCGTGGTAGAGCAAATAACCCCACCTGCCGACTGGCGGGATTTGCTGTTTCGTTCAGCCGACGCGGGTCTAATTGACATCGGTGACTTAATTGAGGCCATTGATATGGCCGCAGATGACTCGAGGATTCGCCTGATCGTCATAAACTTTGATCAAGTTGCTGGCATTTCTTCGGCTCAGGCCACGCGCATTGGCCAGGCCCTCAAAGCTTTTCGCGATCAAGGCAAAGAGGTGTTGGCCTATACCGAATATAGCGGCCAAATGCAGTATTTGACGACCAGCCATGCGGACAAGATTTTTCTGCACCCCATGGGCGCGGTCATGCTCACCGGGTTGGGCGGTGACCGCTTGTATTTCGCCGAGATGCTGGAAAAACTGAAGGTAGAAATGCACATATTCCGAGTGGGGGATTACAAGTCCGCCACCGAACCGTTTTCGCGTAACAACATGTCACCACTGGCTCGGCAAGACGCTCAGCGCTTAGTGGACGGGCTATGGCAGAGCATTACTCAGACCATTGCGAGCAACCGGGCACTGTCCCAAGCGGATATCCTAGACTTTGCCAACGACTACGAGATTTTTCTGGCTGCGGCTCAAGGCAATGGTGCTCAAGCTACCCTGGATCAAAATTTAGTAGACGGCCTGATGACAGCATCGGCTTTTCGCGACTATGTAGGCGAGTTGGTGGGTTGGCAGGATCAAATGCTTAACGGTGTCGATTACCAATCCTATCTGATGCTCCGAGACGGCGACATCGGGCCCGCCACAGCCCCTGAAGAAGCCATTGTCGGCGTGTTGACGGCCCAAGGTCCGATTGTGGAGTCAGGCCTCTCCAGCAGTGACGCAGCAGTTGCTGACGAGTTGGTCGAGCAAATCCGCATGGCCCGAGATAATGCCGACATCAAAGCATTGGTTGTCAGAGTCGACTCACCCGGAGGCAGCGCTTTCGCCTCGGAACTTATTCGTGAAGAACTCGAAGCATTTCAACTCACCGGCAGACCTGTGGTGGCCTCCTTTGGCAGCGTTGCAGCCTCTGGTGGTTATTGGATTTCGGCCACGGCTGACGCTATTTTCGCCGAACCCACAACGATCACCGGCTCCATCGGGATTTTCGGGCTGGTGCCTAATTTCGCAAGCAGTCTTGATGCGATCGGCGTCACCGCCGACGGGGTGTCCAGCGCGCCATTGGCTCGTGGACTTAGCGTAGTCAGCGATCTCAGTCCTCAAGCTAAAAATATTCTCCAGCTCTCGGTTGACCACGGTTATCGGGAGTTCTTAGCCTTAGTCACTCGAGGCCGGCAACTATCACTCACAGATGTTGAAACCATTGCGCAGGGACGTATTTGGAGCGGAGTGGCGGCTAAAGAAATTGGTCTTGCTGATGAAATTGGTGGTCTCAACGAGGCCTTGAACCACGCAGCGGATCTAGCGGGATTAACCGAATGGTCGTCTCAAGATTTGCTGCCCCCCCTCGACCCACAAAGCGTATTTATGATGGAACTGATGCAGGCAACTGCCATTGACCCTTTGGACTCAGATTTTCTCGATGTCGTTAAGGGCAGCTTTGCTGAACCGCTGTCTTGGCAAAGTCATTGGTTCAAAGCCCTGAGTGAAGACCTGAGTAAACTCAACGCCTTTAACGACCCCCGGCATGTGTATGCCATGTGCTTGGCATGTGGCGCGCACTAGGCCCCCGAGCGGCTCACGCTACCGCCAGCTAGCCGCTCTTCAAGGGTGTCTTTAAGGCAGGAAAGGCTATCGGTGATATCAGCCCTGCTCTGAGGCTTTAAGCTTGGCCCAATACTCTTGGGTCATTTGCTTTACCTCGACCCGCATCAAGAACATGCCCACCAAGTTTGGCAGCGTCATAAGCGCTACGGTCACTGCCGAAATCAGCCAGATAAGCGAAGTATCGACAATGGTGGCCGCAAAGAAACCGAACACGTAAAAACACCGATAGGGAAGTACCCAGGATGTCCCCAGCAGGTAAGTGACTGCACGGTCGCCATAATATGACCAAGCAATGGCCGTGGAGAAGGCAAAAAGCGTCAAGCCGATGGTGACTAGTAGCCCGCCGGACTCACCCAAAAAACTTTGTTCAAAGGCTTTTGCCGTTAACGGCACGGAATGTAGCAAGGACAAGCCATCCATCTGCAGGCTGCTATCAACCAAACCGCCCTCCTCGATGGCTACGAGGCCACTGTAGGGCCGCCCGTCCTTGGATATCTGAACCTGTTCTGCCACGGAGCGGTTATGCAAGACGGTGACGTTGGCAAGATCCGGTATGCCGGCGACAACCCTAATGGTGCCGCTGAAGGCACGTACAGGATCGTTCGGCGGTGCGACCAAGTCCAAATGTGCCGATAGCTGAGCCACATGTAACGGATCCTGATCACTGTACTGGCCTGCGACAATTTCTGTATCGGTCTGGCTAAAGGATGTGGGGTATTTTTCCTGCCAAACACCAGAAGACAAAATCACCAAGCCCGTCAAGGTGCAGATGATCAGTGTGTCGATAAAGGGCTCTAAAATCGCCACCATGCCCTCGGCAACAGGCTCCTTGGTCTTAGCGGCAGCGTGGGCTATGGGTGCTGAGCCTTGTCCTGCTTCGTTGGAGTAAAGGCCACGATTCACGCCACGGTTAAATGCGTAGGCAAATGACGCTCCGAGAAAGCCCCCAGCGGCAGCGGACCCGGTAAATGCATAGGCGAAAACCGATGACAAAGCTGGAAGCACGTTGTCGATATTTGAAAATATTACGGCCAAGGCGCCCACTGTGTAGAGCACGCCCATGGTGGGGACCAATGTCGCAGAAACCGCTGCAATCCGTTTAACCCCGCCAATAATGACGAAACCCATGAGCCCAGCGAACACCGCGCCGGATATCCAAGACGCTACCCCAAAGGAGGTTTCGATACCCGATGCCATGTTATTGGCCTGGGGCATGTTGCCGGAGCCAAACGAACTAACCACCGTGGCAATGGCAAAGAAAACCGCAAGCCACTTCATGCCTAGGCCGTATTCCATGTAATACATGGGACCGCCGGCCATAAAGCCCTCATCGTCCTGCTTGCGATATTTGTGACTGATGGATACTTCGACAAACTTTGTGGTCATACCCAGAAGCGCTGTGGCCCACATCCAAAACAGCGCTGCGGGCCCGCCTAGAAAGATTGCAAATGCCACGCCACCAATATTGCCGGTGCCTACAGTGCCGGAAAGTGCCGTGGACAGCGCCTGAAAATGCGAGGTATCGCCGGGGTCGCTGTTGTCGGTATGACGGCCAAACAGCACCGACCAAGCGTGTTTGAAAAAGCGTATTTGTGGAAAGCCCAGATAGATCGTAAACAGTAGGCCAATACCCAGCAGCGCAATGGGGAAGTAAGCGGCTCCGCCTAGCACACTGTCCAGTAAGGAAAAAAAGTCGGTGATCGCGGACATAGATTCTCCGGGGCTATTGGCCAAATAAGGCGTTGTACATCACATCAAAGAGCCGGTTTTGCTCCATCACGCCGCCTACGGCTTGGGCGTTTACTCCAATGGCGAAGGCCGCCACATCCTCTCCGGCATGGGTCTCGGCAGCCAAGGGAACCATGCCAAGCTGTTGGTAGTCTGGGTCTTGGGTGTCAACGTCGCTGAGGTCTTGGGGCTGTGGAAATGATCAAGGGCGAGCCCATCTTAGACCTGACCGGCAAGCCCTATACGACGCTGAGCTATGCCAATGGCCCCGG
>JAQWIX010000154.1 GCA_029248675.1 Pseudomonadales bacterium
CCCAAAAGACTGGGGGCTAGGTTCAGGGTGATGTGGCTAGCGGGGTAGATAAAACCGCTGCTGCGTAGGGCGCTCTTAACACGATCTCTGGCTTCTCGAACCGCTCCTTCAGCTAAGCCAACAATAGTTGTGCCGGGCAACCCTCCAGCTAAATGACATTCAACATGCACTAAGTGGGTTTCGAGGCCAATAGCCGCTCGGCTAAGGACTGAGGCGCGGCGATCCATTGCTCAGTTTGCGGTGTGTGCCGCGCCTTTGTTTCTTTTGGCAAAGGGACTCATCGATTCAGTTTGGTTCGCCAACATCTGTTGGCTCTGCGCTCTCCAGCATACGCAAACGCGACTCTAGGTGTGCGACCTGTGCCTCGAGGGTCGTCAGTAACGCCTCTTGCGCTTCGAATTCGTGCTTGGGCACAAGCGCCATCTTTTTGAATGCCTGCTGCACAGTTGACTCGATTTGTGAGCCGATCGAAGACGCTAAGTCTTTGGGCAGAGCCTGATTTAACAGATTCAAAATTGGCGCGAGAATGGTGCTAAAGGGGTCGGCGTGCATGATCTTTCCCTAATTTATCTAATGCGGACACTGTTCTAACTAGAATAAAGCCGCATCGTCTTTGGCGGCTTTGTTTTAAACCTACGCAGTTTATCCTGCCAACAAAGCCGCGTCAGAGTAAAAGCTTGGGCGAAACGTAGGTTTATGCCTTTTCTCGGTGCAAGCATTTGCCTCGGCGCACCACGCTGACGCATAAGACCGGTGCTGTTCCCTATTTTGGGGCGTTTCAAAGCCCTGTGCTCTAACCGATTTTGTATATCTCGATCCTCTTGGCCCCTATTGGAGCAGCAAAAAAGCTGGTCCACAGCGGATTCATCCTTAATTCGACTTATTTTGGCCACCGACCTGCCAGCAGCATAAAAGTAGGCACGCTTATTGCTAAAGAGGGGTTGGGACCGGTTGGTGTAGAGATCAAAGAGTTAGGTGGGTTAATGAGAGTTAACGCTATCTATCGCATTCTGATTCGTAGAAAATTTACTGCGTAACAGAATTTGATCTTCCACATCAAATCGGTATCGGGTCGTAGCAACGATTCGGAAGTCCCTAACGTTTAGGAGAAAACAATGAAGTTAATCACCGCGATTATTAAACCGTTCAAGTTGGACGATGTTCGCGAAGCGCTTTCGGAAGTCGGCGTGCAAGGCATGACGGTTACGGAAGTTAAGGGGTTTGGGCGCCAGAAGGGGCACACCGAACTTTATCGAGGAGCTGAATACGTCGTCGATTTTTTGCCGAAGGTGAAAATCGAAGCGGCGATTGATGATGCTCTGCAGGATCAAGTGATCGAAGCAATCAGCAAGTCCGCGAATACCGGCAAGGTTGGGGACGGCAAAATCTTTGTTACGGCCCTTGAAGAAGCTGTGCGCATTCGTACTGGAGAAACAGGGCCCGGAGCAGTTTAGGCCCCCTAAAAAAATTTGGAGCGAAGATTGTGGAAGATCTGATTCAACTTAGTTACGCAGTAGACACGTTCTACTTTTTAATAATGGGCGCCATGGTGATGTTTATGGCCCCAGGGTTCGCCATGCTGGAAGCCGGCATGGTGCGAAGCAAAAATACCTCTGAGATTCTGACCAAGAACGTGGCGTTGTTCGCTATATCTTGTGTCATGTATCTCTTGGTCGGATACGCGATCATGTACGGCGGCGGCGGTATGCTGATCGGTGCGGAGAACACTGTAGACGATGTCTTAGCCTCTGGTGGCGACGTCTATTACAGCGCTCGTTCCGACTTCTTTTTCCAGGTTGTATTCGTCGCAACGGCAATGTCCATCATTTCTGGTGCCGTAGCCGAACGAATGAAGCTTTGGTCGTTCTTGCTGTTCGCAGTCGTAATGACTGGTTTCATCTATCCGCTACAGGGAAGCTGGAGCTGGGGCGGTGGTTTCTTGTCGGACGCGGGTTTTGTTGATTTTGCGGGCTCAGGCATCGTACACATGTGTGGCGCCGCGGCAGCTTTAGCCGGCGTTCTGCTCCTTGGCCCACGCCAAGGCAAGTACGGTCCAAACGGCGAAGTGAATGCGATTCAAGGTTCCAACATGCCTCTGGCAACGCTTGGTATGTTCATCTTGTGGTTTGGTTGGTTCGGTTTTAACGGTGGGTCCGAGCTCAAGCTCAGCAACATTGACGAAGCCAATGCCGTCGCCCAAGTGTTCGTAAACACCAATATGGCAGCAGCTGGCGGCTTAATTGCAGCGCTGATTCTGGCGCGCATCATGTTCGGCAAGGCCGACCTAACCATGGCGTTGAACGGCGCCCTCGCTGGCTTGGTCTCTATCACAGCAGAACCACTGTCCGGAACCAATGTTGAGTCCATGCTTATCGGTGCGGTTGGCGGACTGCTAGTGGTTCTTTCCATCGTCGCCTTAGACAAGATGCGCATCGACGATCCGGTCGGCGCGATTTCAGTTCACGGTACCTGCGGTATCTGGGGCTTGATGGCGGTACTGATCACCACTGACGGAGCGACTCTGACGGGTCAGCTTACTGGCCTAGCCACAATTCTTGGCTTTACCTTTGCAGCGGCCCTGGTCGTGTGGTTTGTGATCAAGACGATCTTTGGCATCCGACTGTCGGATGAAGATCAAATGGTTGGCGCTGACGTAGCTGAAATTGGCATCGTCGCTTACCCAGAGTTCTCCAAGTAGAGAACCCCTCAGGCGACGGCAATCGTCGCTTCAATAAAAGCCGCCTCCGGGCGGCTTTTTTGTGGTTATCTTTCGAACTTTTTGGTCATCCGATGGTTGGAAGGTTTAAACTATGCAACACCAGCGGTTCTGATGAGCGGTCATGAAATATAAAAGTACCCGAGGCCAAGTATCGGGATTGAGTTTTAGCGATGCCTTGTTGATGGGTCTCGCCTCAGACAATGGGCTATTGGTGCCAGAGAGCATCCCCGATGTCACTGACAAGTTAGCCCAGTGGCAAGAGCTGGGCTTCGTGGCGCTGGCCCAAGAGTTGATGCCGCTGTTTATCGATGACATCGACCCTGAGGTGTTGAAAAAACTCATAGCAGAGTCCTATTCGAGTTTTGCGCACGAAGATGTGGTGGGCATGCAGGAACTGGGTAGCCTTACCGTATTGGAGCTATTTCACGGGCCGACCCTAGCGTTCAAGGATGTGGCTCTGCAGTTACTAGGTAAGCTTTTTGAGCATGTCTTAGGGCAGCGCCAACAACGCCTGAACATCTTGGGTGCCACCAGCGGCGATACCGGTAGCGCAGCCATTGACGGTGTACGCGGCCAGAAAAACGTCGATATTTTTATCATGTATCCCAAGGGTCGAGTCAGCCCCCTGCAAGAACTGCAAATGACTACCGTTGCTGATGACAATGTGCACTGTATCGAGCTGGAAGGAAGTTTCGACGATTGTCAGAACATTATGAAAACCGTATTTGCGGATGCCGACTACAAGGCGAAGTATCAGTTAGGGGCAGTCAACTCGGTTAACTGGGCTCGGGTGCTGGCGCAAATTGTCTATTATGGTTACGCCAGCCTGCGACACCCGGAGCCATCGGTATTCTGTGTGCCTACAGGAAACTTCGGTAACGTTTTTGCGGCCTATCTCGCAAAGCGCATGGGTTTCCCGATAAAGCATCTGTTAGTAGCAACTAACGATAATGATATTTTAGCTCGTTTTTTTGCTACCGGAACCTATGCCCGCGGTACCGTGCACCAAACCATTTCTCCTGCCATGGACATACAGGTCGCCAGTAACTTTGAGCGATTTTTGTACTATCACTTCGGTCAAGACAGCGCACGCTTGACTCAGTTTATGGAAGACTTTGGAGCTCAAGGACAGGCCGGTATCGGTGCGCCGCCAGCCGAAGCCTTGATGTCTAGCGTTGCGGTAAATCGCGAGCAGACCCTTGCCGCCATGCGCGAGGTTAATGAACAGTTTGGATATACGCTCGATCCACATACTGCCGTGGGTTATTACGCAGCCAAACGTCTTACTGAGCAATCCGAGGAGCACTCAGGGGCGCCTGTGGTTGTTGTGGGAACCGCCCATCCGGCAAAGTTTCCAGAGGCTGTGGAAGAAGCGACTGGCTCAGAACCGACGCATCCTACGCTATCGGCATTGCATGGCCTGCCCAAGCGAAGTCACCCGCTGCCGTGTGATATTGAGGCGGTGAAGGCCTATCTGGTTTCCAGTCTAGGGGCGGAGTGACCAGCCACCTGCGATCAGGACAATCCGGCAATAGAGATAGGAAGGGCCGATAAGGATTGCACTTCCGCTGAAGGCTGAGTTTCGCCGTCGTTGTCGTAGGCACCATCGCGGTTAAACCAGATAGAGTGCATACCGGCGCGGTTCGCGCCTAAAATATCGTCGGACAGGTGATCACCAATGTGCACTGCCTCTGCCGCTGTAACTTTCGCTTGAGTTAAAACTGCACTGAACATCGCAGGATCTGGTTTGCTGGCACCCACGTCAGCACTGCTGACCGCGCCTTCAAAAAACTGACCAATGCCTACTCGGTGGATATCGGCATTGCCATTGGTCAAGGCGAACAAACGATACCCCTGGCTTAGGTCATTTAGCACCTTCAGAGCATTGTCAAAAAACACCACTTCGTTGCGACCAGCGAAAAAGACATCGAAGGCCGCTTCAGCAGATGCCTTGGCTTGGCTTTCACCCAAACCACTCTCCAGCATGCAAGAGCGAAGTACTTCTGTACGCAGAAAGGATAAGTCGTGACGTTGGCTTGGGCTGCGTGCGACAACATTGGCGCGTATGCCCTCGACAGCATCCGAAGCATAAACCTCCAATGCGCCGGGTGTGTTGTCCTGCATCCATTGTCTGAGTGACTTTTCCGCACGGCGAATGGTCTGCCCTACATCCCATAGCGTATTGTCCAGATCGAATGTGATCACCTGTATGGAGTTTACTTTGCGCATCAGTCTTGGTTGTCCTTGGTTCCCGTACTCTTACTGGCCAACGCTCTAGGATGAGCTTTGTCATAGACCTGGGCTAGGTGTTGAAAGTCGAGGTGGGTATAAATCTGCGTCGTTGCTATGTCGCTGTGGCCAAGTAACTCTTGAATGCCTCGCAAATCACCGGAAGATTCCAACATGTGAGTGGCATAGCTGTGGCGCAACATATGGGGGTGTAGGCTTGTGTCTCCGAGTTGTTGGGCGGCTACCTGTTTTAGCCGATTTTGTACCGTGCGAGGAGAAATGCTCTTGCCAGCTCGGCCCGGGAATAGCCAGTGACCACCATCACTAACGTCCCGCCAGCGCTGCAGCACTTGTATGCACACACGGCCCAAGGGTACATCCCTTGTTTTGCCTCCTTTGCCGGTTACGCGAACCATGCCTTGCTCCAGATCAAGGTCAGCGTTAGCCAAGTTTGCGACCTCACTCAGGCGCAATCCGCTGCCGTAAAACAGCTCCAATAACGCTTTGTCTCGAAGGGTTTGAGGCGACATGTCCTCGAAGTTCAAAAGTTGCGAAGCTTGATCTGCGTCCAGCACTTTCGGCAATCGACGCTTGTGTTTCGGCCCGCGACTGGCGGCGGCAGGATTGCTTGAAATGACGCCTTGATGCTGCAAGAAGCGATAGAAGCTGCGGATGGCCGAAAGGTTCCGCTGTATGCTGTTGTTGGCAAGGCCGATGCTTTTGAGATGACCGATATAGGCCGAGACGATCTGCGCGGTGGCATTTTCAGCGCTGGTGTCTAGCCATTGGATATAGCGGCCAACTTCGCGTTTGTAGGCGCTAACGGTGAGGGCGGAATAATCACGTTGCTGAGCTAACTTTGAAAGAAAAGCCTCAAGGTATTCGGCGTCGCGTGTCCCTATATTGATCATGAGCCAGCCAGGCGATCCATCACTTTGGCCACGATATCGGCAATATAGGTAACAAATAGCGTGTCCATGCCCTTAGAAAAACGGCTCGGGTCCCTGCTGCCAATGCATAGCGCGCCGGAACCATGGCGAATTGTCAGATCCAATATGGCGGCGCTGCCGCTGTCATCATGATCCGATAGCGGAAACATCTGTGTCAGTTCATCTTTGCGCAAGGAAATGCATTGGGCGCTGGTATTACTCTGCAGGTGTTGCAGCGGCATCTCATGGTTGTGGTGCTGAATATGATCCAAGGCCAGAGCCATGCCAGCCCCGCACAGATGAGCGCATACAAAGTCGGCTTCAAAGTCCACGAGCACATGGGTGGCGAGCACTTCATTGAGTTCCGGCCAACTGGATACCTCTAAGAGCGCCAGATTCAATGACCGGGTCTTTGCAAATATTTCATCGTTGGCTCGCGCGGCGTGCAGTAGTTCGTTCATCCGTTTGCGCATGGTGACATTGCGGTCCCGCAGAATGTCGACCTGTCGCTCAATCAAGGATACGGCTTTGCCGGATTCGTGGGGCAAGGTTAGTTCTGATAGGGCGCTGGGGTGTCTAAGAAAGAAATCCGGCGACTTGCGCAAAAAATCAAGCACGGACTGATCGTCCAATGATTTGGCGGTGGTGGCGGGCTTGATGTGATCTATAGTCATGTTAAGTATCCAATTGTCCGCGATAGACGAAGGTAGAGTCGCCAATTAGCTTGATCGGGCCCTGGCCATTTGGCCATTCAATCTTGAGCTTGCCCCCGGGCAGCGAGACTTTGACCTTGTCGCCCAGCTTGCCTGCTATCCGACCGGCCACAACCGCTGCAGAGGCACCGCTGCCACAAGCGAGGGTTTCGGCAGCACCTCTCTCGAAAACCCGCAGCCGCACGAAGCCGGGATTGATGATTTGGCAGAAACCGATATTTGCTCGTTCTGGAAAAGCAGGGTGATTGGACAGGGCCGAACCAATGCGATCAACATCTAGGCCGATGACATCGTCCACAAAGACCACGCCATGGGGGTTGCCAACGGATATCGGACAAACCGTGAAATCACCAACATCGGTTTGCAGAGTGGTCGCACCACGAGAATCCTGACCGACGAAGGGAACGCGTTCCGCCTCGGAGCTAGGCTCTGGTATCGACGTTTCGATCAGACCGTCTGGACGCAACGTGGTTTGAAAAACGCCACCCGCGGAATGCCAAAATAGTGAGCTCTTAGCGCTTAAGCCTTGCCGTCGGACAAAGTCCGTGACGCATCGAGTGCCGTTGCCGCACTGCTCGGCCTCGCTGCCATCGGCATTGTAAATGATGTAATCAAAATCACAGTCAGGTTGAGATGGTGGGGCTACCAGCAGTAGTTGATCAAAGCCAATCCCGCGATTGCGGTCCGCTAAGGCCGCGATTCTCTGGGAGCTCAAGAGGGTTGGCGCCGTAACGGCGTCGATGACGACAAAGTCGTTACCCAAGCTGTGCATTTTGCAAAATGTGAGCATGGTGCCTGCTCTAGGATATTTCCGTTGAAAGTTGATCTTGGAGGGTCTCACGGCGTCTGACAACCTTGTAGGCGTCTCCGCTTACCAACACTTCGGCCGCACGGTTGCGAGTGTTGTAGTTGGAAGAGAGGGTTGAACCGTAGGCCCCTGCGCTGAGAATGGCTAGCAGGTCACCCTCCTGAATGCTGAGCATTCGGTCTTTTGCTAGCCAATCGCCAGACTCACAGATTGGCCCGACGATGTCCCAGCACAGGGGATCACCGTGGGTTTTTGTTGTTGCGGGCAGGATGCCATGCCAAGACTGGTACAGGGATGGCCGCAGAAGGTCGTTCATGGCGGCATCCACAACGGCGAAATTCTTGCTATCGACAGTCTCGTCGGAGCCGCTTTCTAACACCGCCGGCTTGAGATATTCGACCCGGGTGAGGAGTACGCCGGCATTGGCGGTTAGGAAACGTCCGGGCTCG
The DNA here is from genome assembly GCA_029248675.1 of Pseudomonadales bacterium. GTDB lineage: Bacteria > Pseudomonadota > Gammaproteobacteria > Pseudomonadales > Azotimanducaceae > UBA4421. The sequence goes on from JAQWIX010000154.1 coordinate 7,848, forward strand.
ATGGATAGGTGTAAGCCTCTGTCGCATAGGGTTTTGCTGATTTGCTCTCCCCAAGCCTCAATATCAAATGCCGGCTCTGCTTCATAGGTCACACCGAACCCGCCGCCGAGATCGATATCCGTCAGTGAAATACCATGCCCGCTTAGCTCATCAACTAGCGCAAGCAACTGCTCCAGCGCGTCAAATAACGGCTCAGGGTCGTGAATTTGAGAACCGATATGGCAGGCCACTCCGCGCACGTTCAAATTTGGATCTGCTGCTGCCTGCTGGTACAGAGGTAGAGCCGCTTCCTGCAAAATACCGAACTTGTTCTCTTTTAAGCCCGTGGAGATATAGGGATGGGTTTTGGGATCAACATTCGGGTTAATGCGCAGGGCGATGGGCGCTACCTTTCCGAGGAGTTCAGCGCGCTGGCTGATCCTTGCTAGCTCGCTGGCACTTTCGACGTTGAAACATTCAATGCCGGTTTTTAGCGCGAAATCAATTTCAGCGACGGTTTTGCCAACGCCGGAAAAAACCACGTGGGCAGGATCTCCGCCGATGGCTAAAACGCGACTGAGCTCGCCACCAGAAACAATGTCAAACCCTGCGCCTAGGTCGGCAAAGAGTTTTAGCACAGCCAATGTCGAATTGGCTTTTACTGCGTAATGCAGTCGATGGGGCAGTGCCCCAAGGGCGCTGTATAGCAATTGATACTGAGAGCGCAGGGACGCGGCGCTGTAAGCGTAGGTAGGCGTGCCTACAGCGTTGGCAATGTCCTGCAAGGCAACGCCTTCCATCTGCAAGATATCATTTACATAGTCCACGGCAGCAGCGTTCAGCAGTTGGGGGTCAACGGTCACGGCAATTTCCTTTTTATTCTGCGACGGTTTTGAGCCAAGGGCTAAATCATTGCCCTTGCACGCTGGATTGCCTGACGTACCTGATTGGGGGCTGTGCCCCCTAGGTGGTCTCGGGTTCCGACAGAGCCCTGCAGGGTAAGAATTTGATAAACATCTTCTTCAATAACATTACTGTTTGGTCCATTGAGTTCTTCAATGCTCAGGTCCTCAAGAGGCCGGTTTTGACTGGCAGCCAGTTGCACCGCTCTTCCAACCACGTCGTGGGCATCGCGAAAGGGCATGCCTTTACGCACAAGATAGTCGGCTAGATCTGTGGCGGTGGTAAATCCTTGGTCTGTTGCCGCCAGCATGACATCTTTGTTCGCTTGAATATTTGGCACCAATCCGATCAGTGCCGTCAAACAGTCGCTGAGCGTATCAATCACATCGAAGAGCGGCTCTTTGTCCTCTTGATTGTCTTTATTGTAGGCCAGAGGCTGACTTTTCATCAGGGTTAGCAAGCTGATGAGGTGCCCGTTGACTCGCCCGGTTTTGCCCCGAATGAGCTCAGGAACATCTGGATTCTTTTTCTGCGGCATGATGCTGGATCCCGTGCAAAAGCGGTCGGGCAGAGTGATGAAATTGAACTGCTGAGACGACCACAGCACCATCTCCTCGCACCAGCGGGACATATGGGTCAACGACAACGCGGCAGCAGCACAAAACTCGATAGCAAAGTCCCGGTCACTGACGGCATCAAGGGAGTTTTCACACACCCCCTCAAACCCCAACAGTTCCGCGACCATGGGCCGGTTTGGAAGGTATGGAGTGCCGGCCAAGGCAGCTGCTCCCAAGGGCAACTGATTGACCCGCTTGCGGCAGTCCAGCAAGCGCTCGCGATCACGCCTTAACATCTCAAACCAGGCCATCAGGTGGTGACCAAAGGTGATGGGCTGAGCGGCCTGCAAGTGGGTAAATCCTGGCATGATGGTGTCGGCATTGGTCTCGGCCAAGTCGGCTAGGGCCCCTAACAGCTGGCTTTGCTGACTGATCAGCTGGTCAATAGCCGCTCTGACGTGGAGCCGTATATCCGTCGCTACTTGGTCGTTCCGGGAACGGCCCGTGTGCAGCTTCTTGCCGGTATCGCCGATGAGTTCGATTAGCCTGTGCTCTATGTTCATATGAACGTCTTCCAGGTCGACTCGCCACTGGAAAACGCCGCCTTCAATCTCGTCTTGGATTGTCTGTAGGCCTTGGAGGATTTGATTTAGCTCATCGCTATCGAGGACGCTTATGCTTTGCAGCATCGTTGCATGAGCCTTGGATCCCGCGATATCTTCTTTGTACAGGCGCTGATCAAAACTGACTGACGCGGTGAAGACCTGCACAAACTCATCCGTCGCTTCACTAAACCGTCCGCGCAGAGATCCCTCTGCGCCATGAGGGCTTTGGGGCGCGATCGTGCTGTTAGGGTTATCCATGGTACTTCACCTGTCTTAATACGGTTGGGCTCAGGTCGCCTAAACACACCAACGCGTATACGTTGACGTCAACCGTGTGGTTTGATCAGCAGACGGAAGACTGGGCTATTCGGCGGGAGCCAAGTATAGCAACCTACAGACCAGACATATGCACCAATCAACACCCAGCGGGGAATGAAATTTGAGGACAACCACTGGTACCGAGACCCTAGCGCATCTGCGGGAACCCGAGTCCGCCTTACGGGAAAATCTACCGACGGTCGCGATAGCCGCACTGTTGGGGATATTGTTTTTTTTCGTTTCTAATGGGCCTGCTGAGCTTACATCTCCGTTTTCTTACTTTTTTCTCCCGGCTATGCTCCTTGGAGCATTAGTGGCCTATCTGCTCGCTTCGTTATTTTACTCTCGGCTAAGCGTAGCGGCCGGTATTGCGCTGACTCTTGTTCTCGTTGCACTGGCTGTCTTCATTATCCACTGCTTGGAGTTTTGGCTATATGGAGAGCCGGAACAGTTTGGTTCTGTATTGGTTCGTCGATTAGTTTTCACTTTGGTGCTTTTTGTATACCTTTTTCGACAGGCGCTTTTGAATCAACGATTAAAGCAGCGAGAATCTGCGGAGCTTCGCGCTCAGGTGCAGGCTTTGCAGTCGCGAATCAGACCCCATTTTTTGTTTAACAGCATGAACGTTATTGCCAGCTTGATCCCGGTTGATGCAGAAAAAGCGGAGCAGGTGGTAGAGGATCTCTCCGAGTTGTTTCGCGCAAACCTGCAGGAAGCAGGCAGCTTCGTCAGCGTTTCAGAAGAGGTGGAGCTATGCAGGCGCTATATCAACATAGAAACCCTCAGGCTCGGCGACCGCTTAAAAGTGAGTTGGGACGTTGAAACGCCGCCTAGGGATGCCGAAATGCCCCTGCTTCTGATCCAACCACTGATCGAGAACGCGGTGTATCACGGCATTCAACCGTTAAGTGAGGGGGGGGATTATTCACGTCAATCTCGTTTTTCACGAGGGTCAGATGGTGCTAACCATAACGAACCCTCTTAAGGAACTGGATAAAGCGGCTGACGAAGCGACTTCAAAGAACTACTCGCCCAAGCCACCTGCGAAGGGGAATTCAATCGCTATCGACAACATTCGCCAACGACTCGAGGTGGTTTATGGTGAAAATGCGACATTGGTCACAAAACAACAAGGTAACCGTTTCAAAACGATCCTGACCTGCCCAGCGGTACCGAAATTTCTATAGAGTGCATCAAAAAGCAGACCAGCGGTCATTTCCTTGGTTTGTCGCATAATAAATAACAAAAAATTGAGACTTGGTTTACACGCGAAGGTCAGGAACAGATACACGAAAGGCAATGCCCTAGGCTAAAGCAC
>JAQWIX010000178.1 GCA_029248675.1 Pseudomonadales bacterium
TGGGCGTGGATGAGGTTGCTGACAGCTTAGCCGCGCGTCCATGTACCGATTATCTGGTGGACATTGGCGGCGAGATGCGTCTGGCAGGACGAAATGCCAAGGGCTTGCCTTGGCGCATTGGTGTGGAGCGCCCAGTGCCGGGAGGGTCTGTATCGGGAAGACAAAGCTTCATCCAGAAGGTGCTAGAAGTAACAGATCGAGCAGTTGCTACCTCTGGCGATTACCGGAATTTCCGGCAGGTTGATGGTGTGCGCGTCGATCATGTGATTGATCCTCGCAGCGGTTTGCCGGCGGATAATCAGGTGGCTTCGGTTACCGTGATTCACCCTCAGGCAATGTTTGCTGACGCCTACGCGACGTCGATTATGGTGCTGGGGGTAGATCAAGGTCTGGACCTGGCCCGTCGTTTAGAACTACCCGTACTGATTATTGAGAAAAGCGCTGATGGGCGGTTTGTTGAGCGTTATACTGCGCCGATGGAAGCCTTTCTGCCGACGTTTACGGAGTAACCTATGGAAACGATCATCGTTGCTTTTTTTGTCATGCTTGCCCTTACGGCAGCCATGGCCGTTGGCGTCATGTTCGGACGTCAGCCTATCGCTGGCAGCTGCGGCGGCATGAAAGCCTTGGGCATGGAAATGGAATGCGAGGTCTGCGGTGGCAATCCAGAAAACTGCGAAAAGTCGCCCTTTGCACCGGATGCCGCCAGCCAGTTTTCCAGCAGCGCCAAGGACTCCGCCGGACAAGGACTGGGTGCCAACGAGCTGTCCCGTCGTGTTGGTCAGTAGTCTCTGGCCTACCTCCTCGCTCCCCACGGCACCAAAATCTGAAGCCAGCCCCGGGCTAGGCTGATCCCGCCAGTGGCCATATCTAATCTCACAATGTTCGTCGCGCTGCGCTATGCCTTCGGCAAGGGCGGCGTGAGTGGCCGCGGTGATCTGTCCTATGTGTCCACGTTGGCTCTAGCGGGATTAGTAATCAGTATTGCTGTATTGGTGTTTGTGACGTCGATTGTGAACGGTTTTGAGCGGGAGTTGCGCGAGCGTTTGCTCAATGTGCTGCCGCATATCAGCGCGATTTCCTCACAAGGTGTGGCGGTGGATTCATTGCCAGCCAGCGGCGGCCCAGCGGGTGATGCAGGTCTGTTGGGACTGGCGCCAGTGATTACCAGTAGCGGCTTGGTGGCAGCCAACGGCCAAGTTCGCGCCGCGCAAATAACCGGCATAGACCAGACTTACTCCGACGTGAGCGCCTTGGGTGAGTTTGTTAGCCAAGGTGCTTGGCCCGATGTTCAGCAAGTGCCTTTCGGTCTGGCGATTGGCGCACGCTTGGCCAATCAAATAGGTGTTGGTGTTGGCGATTCCCTTGTGCTGTTGCTGCCGGATCAACGCATCAGTCTTGCCGGTGCTGTACCCCGACAAAAACGATTCCAAGTGGTCAGTGTTTTTGCCAGTCAATCTCAGCTGGATGCCAGTGGTGTTTTCATCTCCTTGGCTGATGCCCAGCGCCTGCTCCGCATGCCGGGCAAGGCCCACGGCGTACAGGGGCGGCTAGGGGATTTGTTTGATCCCTTTGAAGCACGAACCTTTTTGCGCATCCAATGGCCAGCTTCTGGGGTGCGTGTTCAGTCCTGGATGACGGAATTTGGCACGCTCTATCAGGCGATATCTGTGCAAAAAGCCACGCTGTTTTTGCTGTTTTCCCTACTGATTGCCGTGGCGGCATTTAACCTAGTTTCCGGGCTGATTATGATTGTGGAACAGCGTCGCGGCGATATCGCCATCCTGCGCAGTATGGGAGCCAGCCGCGGACGAGTGCTGGCTTTGTTTAGCTCAATGGGCGTGTTGCTTGGACTGGCTGGAACCGCCGTGGGAATGTGCGTGGGAATCGGTCTGGGCTACCTGATTCCGTATGTTGTGAACGCACTCTCTCATACCCTTGGTTACGACCTGATGTCCCAATACTTTATTTCTTATTTGCCGGTACAAATTCTGTTCCCTGATCTGGTGGCCATTGGCGCAATCGCCGTCGTCGCCACGTTTTTAGCTAGCCTGTATCCGGCTTGGCGCGCCACCGCACTGCTGCCGAGCGAGGTCCTTGCCAATGAATGATCGTGTCCCCTTATTAACCTCTAAGAATGTAGTCAAGCGATATCAGATGGCTGACACGGCCATCGATGTTCTCAAAGGCGTGGACCTAGAGCTTATGGCCGGTGAGCGGGTCGCTATCGTTGGACGCTCTGGCTCGGGCAAGAGCAGTCTGCTGCACGTGCTGGCGGGACTGGATGAGGCTGATGCCGGAGAAATTCTCATGGCAGGAGAGTCAATGACGGGTGCCGACAACGAAACTCGAACCGCCCTGCGCGGAAGCAGTATGGGTTTCGTTTACCAACAGCACCATCTGATGCCTGAGTTTAGTGCCCTGGAGAACGTGGCCTTACCTCTTCGTTTGAATGGCCTAGCACGCAAAGACGCCGAACAGCGAAGTTCCGCTCTGTTGTCGAAAGTTGGATTAGAGGCCCGGTTGGGGCACTTACCTTCCGAACTTTCCGGAGGCGAGCGGCAGCGTGTGGCGGTTGCCAGAGCGTTGGTCCATCAACCTAAGTTAGTGATGGCGGATGAACCAACGGGAAATTTGGACGATGCCAGTGCCCAAGAACTCATGGCGCTGATGGTAGAACTCAGTGACGCTCATGGGGTGGCCTTACTTGTGGTAACCCACGACCGCTCCATGCTGGGTTACTTCGATCGGGTGCTAGCACTGTCTGAAGGCCAGCTGACGACGATGCCTCCGGGTGGTGGCTAGGGTGACCAACCGGTCGCGGCCGACGCTCGGGCTGCTGAATCAAATGGCAGCACGGATGCTGTTGCAAGGGGCTACTGGGTTTGCTCGATTTGTGACTTGGGTGTCGTTGATTGGGTTAGTGCTGGGTGTTGCCGTGCTGACCTTGGTCGTAAACGTTATGAACGGTTTTGATCATGAGTTACGTCAGCGCCTGCTCGGCAGCATCCCTCATGTCACTATTGCTCAGACGCCCATGCCCTTTGACTTGCAGGCAGCGCTATCGACGGAAAAAGGGGTACGCGGGGCTGGCAAGTATTTTCAGGGGTTTGCCGTTATGGCGGCTGGATCTCGCACCCTGCCGGTGACCGTTATTGGTGTCGCTGCGAGTGACCGCGCGGCCTCGGAAGACCTTGCCAGGGTCATGCAGCGTGGGAACCAAGATAATCTTAAATATATGCCCAATGCCGTTGTGCTCGGCGAACCCTTGGCTCGTTATCAGGGACTGTCTCTGGGTGACCCTGTGGTGTTGGGGGTATCTGTTGCCCAAGGTGATAGCGTTTCTTTGCGTTGGCTGCGCCTGAATCTGGCGGGCACCTTTGAAATGGGGGCGGAGACCGACTACAGCATGGTGCTGGTAAATTTAGACCAGCAGCCTGATTCCTACTGGCAGTCTTT
>JAQWIX010000191.1 GCA_029248675.1 Pseudomonadales bacterium
CAAGACGTGGTTACCTAATGAAACACTTTGTAAGGTTTTTGCAGAAAGGCAGGCAGAGCGAAAACCACCCTGCATGCCCGAGGTATCGGCCAAGACCTTTTGTTTAAAAGCTCAAGGGAATTACAGCCATTTGAGGTTTGCGGGATTTTGACGTCGACGCCCCGCGATGCTGTCCAGCGATCTAGACAATCTCTGAACTCTTAAGCGCCCGAGCTACAGGGTGCAAATACCGCTGGGCAAGCTTGCCACCCAAGACGCAGGCCAGCGCCACGCCACCAAGCAGCGCCACAGGCGTAAATGATTGGCTGCTAAGGGCATCAAGGACATAGATAACGCATCCGATGAACAGCAGCGGCACACCAAAGAATGCCATCGCTAGCCGGTTCAACAGGCCCGAGGACAGGGACAAATCTGCAGGAGTCGCGTCTTTAGGGGCAGTGGCCACCGGGCGACAGGGCGCAGGACAGCTGGCGCAGGCCGCATCTGCTGGCAGAATCTGCAGTTGGTCGTCCGCTTTTGAGAGCAGGACTGGGCGTTTCAGTTCAGGCATGGGTCTACTCTATCGAGGCCAACGCCACACACTATAAGGTAATTTGGACGGTGGCGGTAAAAGCCCCATCTAGGAGTTAAGCACCCTCAATCCCTTCCTCGTGTCTGGCCAAATCTGCGTCCAGGTCAAACCAGTCTGCGCGCTCAGACATCCATGTGTGGGCGATTTCCTTGCCGGGCATGTACGTATCCAAACTGCCCAGTCGCAGAATGACGTAATCAGCACCCTGCAATTGGAACTCCTCTGCTGCAACAAACGCACAGACACGCGGAAACAAGACAAGCGCCGCGGTTTGACCGGACGAACAACGTCATCTGATGGAGACAAGTGCTCTTGCCGACATACTCTGTACCTTAAACCGCCGCGCTCTTACATTTCCGTCGCTTATTGCCCAGAACATGACTACATCGCACTTGAACCGCCCGCCGCGCTATACTTTCTAGCCTTGTTTTCTGCAATGAGCGCCATGTCGCAACGATTTAATACGGACGTTTTGATCATCGGCGGCGGTGCCGCCGGTCTCTCCGCTGCCTTGGCTTTGGCCCAACATGCCCGGGTGACCGTGCTGTGCAAGGGCGATATCACAAGCGGATCGTCCCATTGGGCACAGGGCGGCGTGGCCGCGGTTACTGACCCTGAGGACAGCTTCGAATCTCATATTGCCGATACCTTGGACGCGGGTGCCGGCCTGTGCGACCCGGAGGTGGTTCGGGCCACGGTATCTGGTGGTCCCGATGCCATTGCCAAGCTCACTGAACGTGGGGTAGTTTTTGATACCGAAGGCAATGCCCTGCACCTGACCCGGGAAGGTGGACACTCCCACCGGCGTGTCGTGCATGTGGCAGACGCTACGGGCAAGGCCATCACCCAAACCCTAACCGATCAGGTGTTGGACAATGGCAACATTGAGCTGTTCAACGACCGGGTTGCCATTGATCTGATCAACCTATCGACCCTAGGCCGCCATCACAGTCGCTGTGCCGGTGCCTATGTGCTCAATCGCACGACCGGCCGTGTGGAGGTGTTCCAGTCTCGATTCGTGATTCTAGCCACTGGCGGGGCCAGCAAGGTCTACCTGTACACCAGCAATCCAGACAGCTCTACCGGCGATGGTATTGCCATGGCCTGGCGTGCCGGCTGTCGGGTGGCCAATATGGAATTCAATCAGTTTCACCCGACCTGCCTTTACCACCCTCATGCCGGCTCGTTTTTAATCTCTGAAGCCGTCCGCGGTGAAGGCGGTATCTTGCGCCTACCTAACGGCCAACGCTTTATGCAGCGTTTTGACGAGCGGCTCGAGCTGGCTCCCCGCGACATTGTGGCTCGAGCCATCGACCATGAGATGAAGCGTATTGGTGCTGACTGTGTGTATTTGGACGTTAGCCACTTGTCTGCCAGCTTTATTCACAGCCACTTTCCCAACATCGCCCAAAAGTGTGCCGAGTTGGGTATTGATGTCACCAAGGATCCCATACCTGTGGTGCCCGCCGCTCACTACACCTGCGGCGGCGTGGTGGTCGATGACTGTGGGCGCACGGATCTTGCAAACCTTTACGCCATTGGCGAAGTCAGCTGCACCGGTCTACACGGTGCGAATCGGCTCGCCAGCAACTCCCTGCTGGAGTGCTTTGTTTACGGTGCCCGGGCAGCAGAAAAAATCATCGGCTTGTTGGATAAGCCGCAAACCGCTCCCTACATCCCCAAGTGGGACGAATCCAAGGTCACCGACTCTGACGAGTCTGTCATCATTGCCCACAACTGGGACGAGCTACGGCGCTTTATGTGGGACTATGTGGGCATTGTGCGGACCGACAAACGCCTGATGCGCGCCCATCGCCGTATCGAGTTGTTGAAACAAGAGATTCAGGATTACTACGCCACCTATCGGGTTACCAACGATTTGATCGAGCTGAGGAATTTGCTGCATGTGGCGGATCTGATCGTGCGCAGCGCCCTTAAGCGCAAAGAAAGCCGGGGACTGAATTACAACATGGACTACCCAGAGCTGGCACCCCAAGCCATAGACACCATCTTAGCCCCGGGCAGCTTAGACAGCATGATGTTAGACCCGGTGCTGCAGCAGCCCAACCGTTAAACCAAAAGTATTAGAAAAGAGCGCTAGGCAAAGAGCCACTAGAGTCAGTCCACTAAACGCATAGCCCTGCCTCAACACGCTTCAGCTCGGCTAATCGATACGGTAGGTGGGCAACAAGGCCCTGCGGCGAATACGAGAAAAATCCTCGGCGGACACCTCATCCATAAATACCCACTGCAAGTTACCCGCTTGATCCGGTATGGCGACACACCACGGGCAGATCCAGCACTGCAGGGGCCTGCCAATTAAGGGCTGCTTGGTCAGCGGGACTGGTTGAGCGCCGCGGGAACGAGGCGATCCGTTTTCTTGGGCCTCCTTCCCCGCCAAGATCAATTCCAACTGGCAATGGCGGCGATTCTCTCGAATACCCGCGGTGACATAGATTGCTGCCAAGGCCAAGCCCGTAAGCCCCAACAATTGATACAGACCGAAGCCCGTTGCCATCACCCAAACCGCCACACAGCTTTGCCGCAGTCTGCCGGGATGGAAGTAAAACCGGTGATTGGTGCTCAAAATTGCGGCCAACGACTCTCACACAAGAGCGTCGGAGGGATCGGAGTCTAGACCTGCGGATTGAGCCGGAACTATGGCCAGACCTAGCCTGCCGTCACAGCTCTCCGTCGTAGGCAAGAATCTTGCCCACCAAACTCGTAACCAAGGGGTCTTCTGAGACGATGCGTCCTTGCAGCAAGTCGTACAGATCAACGTCTTCCCAATCCAACAGCTCTTCGTAAAGAGTTTGCTCATCTTTGGACAAATCATGAAAACAGTCCCGCACAAAGGGCACCAGTTTCAATTCCAGCTCTGTTAAACCGCGACGGCTACGCCAATAAATATGTTTTAGATCAACTGGAATCACGAATGTCCCTTAGGTTATTGCTTTTGTTTGGCGCTATCAGGCAGTCTGACCCCATTCTTAAGTAAGACGGGTACCACTCTTGGATACATGGTCAGACGCACAAGTTGTCAGCCTTAGCGGACGCGCTGTGAAAGTGTTTTTGCAAGGCTACCTTACTTGCAACAGCGATCGCATTGAAAAAAACACGCCCACACCTATGACGCTGTGCAATCTTAAGGGGCGAGTCATCGCCAACGGTTGGGCCTTGGGTGACGACGAGCAGGTTATGCTGGTGGTTCACCGGTCTTTAGCCGCCGCCGTAGCCACCTTCCTCAAACCCTACGCCATGTTCTCAAAAATCCAGATTCAGGTAGAAACAGAAGCCATAGGCGTCACCCAAGTTGCAGAAGTAGGGGGCGAGTTTTGCCGTCCGTTTTGTGGCGATTGGGCTTTGGCCCCCGGGTTATTGACTCCGGATAGCGCCGCTGACAAAGACCAATCCATAGCCATTGGTCAGGCCCTGATCAATCATCCCTTTGCCTGGATCAGTGAGGCGGTTTCTGCCAAATTCCTGCCCCAAGTGTTAGGCATGCCAGACGCCGGCGCCGTAGATTTTGATAAGGGCTGCTATCTGGGACAGGAGATTGTCGCCCGTGCCCAGTTTCGCGGCGCGGTGAAACGTGTTGTTGACCAGTTTAGCTGGAACGGTAGCTGCCCTGCCCCGGGGGACAGCTGGGAAGATGCCGAGCACGGCAGTGGTACCGTGATCAGCGCTCAAAACCAGCTCGACGCGGCTGGATCCGGAACCGGTCTTTGGATTCGCTCGCTTTAAGCTAACCCGCAGACAGCTTCGCCAAATCCGCCAACGGATGAGGCTGCCCTGCCCCTTCCCAAAATCCTACAAAGTGCTCGTCGATCAATGACTGAGGCACCTGAGAAATGGGGCTAACCGACCATTTTGGCGTCAGGTCTTTGTCGATGAGCAAGGCGCGCACCCCTTCGGCAAAGTCTGGTCGGGCTAAGCAGCCTGTGGCCACGGCAAGTTCGGTCATAAAGCACTGGGCCAGATCTAACTGTGGACCTAGGGTTAGTTGCTTAAAGATGATGCCCGCTGTCACAGGACAACCCCCGCGTAAACTGGCCACGCCTTTGTCCATCCACTTAGAAGTGCCCTCGAGGGCCAAAATGCTGTCCACACAGGCGCTAAGGCTGCTCAGATCAATGGCCTTGGTGTCTATGGCGGCCACATCACTGGCCGGCATCTCGCCGGTGTGAGCCTGTTGCTGCAGATAGCCCGAAAGCACTTTGTGGTTATGGTCCGCTGCGCCTGCCTGCCAAGCTAAGGCAGTCAAACCCGTCACAAAGTCCTGACGGCTATCATGGCCTATCACGTGGGTGCCAATGCCTAGGGCCAGCGCATCGGTGGCATTAACCTGACTGCCGGTGAGGGTCAGCAAGGCTGCCATTTCCGGTTCCAGATTGCGCATGACCACGGTGCCGCCAGCGTCGGGAAAGAGGCCGATGGTGATTTCTGGAAAGGCCAGTCGGGATCGCTCGGTCAGCACTCGGTAGTTCGAGGCAGAGAACAGCCCGTAGCCACCACCCATAACAATGCCATGGCCCAACGTCAGCAGGGGTTTGGCGTAGCAGTGCATGATGTAGTCAAGCCGATACTCGGCTTCAAAAAAACGTTGGGGGTAGTCGTTTACTGTGCGGCCTGCCTGAAAGTTTTCTGTGGCAGCGTGATACAGGGCCTGAATATCACCACCGGCACATAGGGCCTTATCCCCTTCCCCGGTAACGATCACGGCCACCACATCGTCGCGCTTCGCCCAATCCAGCATTTTCGGCGTCATGGCTTCTACTGCGTCTAGGGTTAGGGCGTTCAGGGTTGTCGGCACGTTCAGATGGGCTTGGGCAATGATGCCGCCGTTGCCGGGATGCTCGGAAAACAAGACGTCGGTAGTACTCATGACGGAATAACCTCTAACTGGATGTTCGTTGTTGGGGAAGCCACTGTATGGGTGCCTGACCCTGCTGCTGGAGCAGGCGATTAGCCGCGGAAAAGTGCCGGCAACCGAAGAAACCGCGATGCGCCGACAGCGGCGAGGGATGGGGGGCCTTGAGCAGGTGATGACGGTCTGCTGCAACTTGGGCTGCTTTCTTCTGGGCATAACTGCCCCACAGCATGAAGATCAGGCCTTCTCGACGATTGGACAAGCGCTGCACTAGGGCGTCGGTAAACTGCTCCCAGCCCTTACCCTGATGGGATGCGGCCTGAGCGTGTTCGACACTGAGCACGGCATTTAGCAGCAGTACGCCTTGCTGTGCCCAATGTGTCAGGTCACCGGAGGCTTGGCCAAGATCAAAGGGTTGGCCCAAATCCTGCTGAATCTCGGTGTACATGTTGCGCAGAGACGGCGGCAGGGGCTGATCCTTCGGTACCGAAAAACTCAGGCCCATGGCCTGATTGGGACCGTGGTATGGATCTTGGCCGATTATCACCACCCGCACCTGCTCCACCGGCACCAAGTCCATGGCGGTAAACATCTGTGGCCCGGGAGGATAAATACGCTTGCCGGCGCGCTTTTCTGCCAGCAAGAACTCGCGCAGGCTCTCCATATAGGGCTGATCGAATTGATCACCCAACAGGCTCTGCCACGAAGCTTCCAAGGCTACCGACCGGCCCATCACTAGCTGCTACTGGGCCGCATCAATGGAAACAGCAGGACATCGCGAATGGAGGGAGCGTCAGTCAGTAGCATGACTAGGCGGTCGATGCCTAAGCCCTCCCCCGCTGTGGGCGGCAGGCCGTACTCCAGTGCGGTAATTTAATCCTGATCGAAGTGCATGGCCTCGTTGTCGCCCTTGGACTTCAGATCTGCCTGTGCTTGGAAACGCGCCGCCTGATCAATGGGGTCGTTAAGCTCGGAGAAGCCGTTGGCGTATTCCCGTCCACCAATGAACAGCTCGAAACGGTCCGTCACATCCGGATTCGCGTCGTTGCGACGGGCCAAGGGTGATACCTCTGCTGGGTATTCTGTGATGTAGGTAGGCTGTTCCAGTCGGCCCTCCACATTGGCCTCGAAGACTTCCATTTGCAGTTTACCCAGCCCCCAGTGGTCTTCCATGTGCAGCTGCTGTTTTTCCAGTTGGTGGCGCAGGTGCTCTACGTTGTCTACCGAAGCTTCGTCCATACCGCCAAAACGGGCCAAAGATTCGGCCATGGTGACCCGCTGGGGTGACTTGGCAAAGTCTAGCTCGATGCCCTGATAAACAATTTGCTGGCTGCCGCAAGCCCGCTGAGTCAGCTCCGCCAACAGTTCGTCGGTTAGGTTCATCAAATCCTGATAGTTCGCATAGGCCTGGTAGAACTCCAGCATGGTGAATTCTGGGTTGTGTCGGGTCGACAGGCCTTCGTTACGGAAGTTCCGGTTAATCTCGTAAACGCGCTCAAAACCGCCCACCACTAGGCGCTTGAGGAACAGCTCCGGAGCCACGCGAAGAAATAGCGGCATGTCCAGGGCATTGTGGTGAGTGGTAAAGGGCCTAGCCGTGGCGCCACCGGGGATGCTGTGCATCATGGGTGTTTCCACTTCCAGATAGTCCCGCTGGTTGAAGAAGTCACGCAAGGTTTGCATGACCATGGAGCGGGTGCGGAAAACGCCACGGGTATCTTCGTTCACGATCAAATCTACGTAGCGCTGACGGTAGCGCACCTCTTGATCTGTCAGGCCATGGAACTTTTCAGGAAGCGGCTGCAAGGTCTTGTTGAGCAACACCACCTCGTCGGCATGAACGCTCAGCTCGCCCTTATTGGTGCGCATTAGGGTGCCACGAACACCGACGATGTCGCCCATTTCCCAAAACTGAGAAAAGTCCTCGTAGGCTTCCTCGCCCAGATCGTTCTTCGTCAGGTAACACTGAATCTGGCCACTGACGTCTTGAAGGGTAACGAAGCTCGCCTTACCCATGACCCGGCGCAACATCACCCGGCCGGCAATTGCCGTGCGCGCCCCAAGTTCCGCCAGCGCGGGCTTGTCCTGATCAGCGAACTGCTGGTGCAGGTCAGCCGCCAGCGCCTGACGCCGAAAGTCGTTGCGATAGACCTTGCTCTTGGCCAGCCAAGCGTCCATCTTCACCCGACGGTTTTGCAGCACATCTCGTTCGTCTCGTTCGTCGCTCATATCTTTCCTTCTGATTTTGCCAGCGCGCCCAGCGCTACAGCCCGGCCTTAAGACAGGCTTCCATAAAGGGGTCCAAATCGCCATCCAGAACCTTGTTGGGGTCCGTGCGTTCTATTTCTGTGCGCAGGTCTTTGACCCGAGACTGATCCAATACGTAGGAGCGTATTTGACTGCCCCAGCCGATATCGGCCTTGGCGTCTTCAATGGCCTGTTGTTCGGAACGGCGGGCCTGCAGCTCCAGTTCGTACAGTTTCGCTCGCAGCTGTTTATAAGCGTTGTCTTTATTCTGGTGCTGAGAGCGCTCGCTCTGACACTGGACCACGGTGTTGGTCGGCAGGTGGGTTAAACGCACGGCGGAATCTGTGCGGTTGACGTGTTGGCCCCCTGCCCCGCTGGCTCGATAGGTATCCACCCGAACATCCGATGGATTGATTTCGATCTCGATATTGTCATCAATTTCCGCAGACACGAATACCGAAGCAAAAGAGGTATGGCGCCGGTTGCCGGAATCGAATGGCGATTTGCGCACCAAGCGATGGACTCCGGTCTCGGTGCGCAGCCAGCCATAGGCGTACTCGCCGCTGATCAGAACCGTGGCGCTTTTAATCCCGGCCACGTCGCCCTCGGAAACCTCGGTTACCGCAACGCTGAAGCCCCGCTGTTCTGCCCAACGCAGATACATGCGCAGCAACATCTCGGCCCAGTCCTGGGCTTCCGTGCCGCCGGATCCGGCCTGAATTTCCAGGTAACAGTTAGCGCTGTCTAGCTCGCCTTGGAACATGCGGCGAAATTCCAGCGTGGCCAGCTGTCCTTGCAGGCCGTCCAGCTCCGCGGCCACATCGTCTAGGGCCGTGGTGTCGTTTTCCTCAGCCGCCATCTCGGCCAGCTCGGATAGATCCGTGAGACTGTCGCCAAGGGTACTGAGCAGAGAAACTACCTGATCCAAGGATGCTCGCTCTCGCCCTAGCTGCTGCGCTTTTTCCGGGTCATTCCACACTTCACCATCGGCGAGTTCCAGCTCGACTTCCTGCAGTCGCTCGCGTTTTTCTTCAAAGTCAAAGATACCCCCGAAGCGCGCTGTCTCGCTCCTGCAGGTCTTTCAGGTATTCACGGATACTGGTGATTTCAGCCATGATGTGTTCTTGCTTGGACGTTGATGAACTGGGTTTCTTTTCTCGGGTTTTTGCCCTAGGGACCCGCCGATATGCCTAATACCGCCGGGCCTATCGCTGTGCGGCGTGCAGTCTAAGACATCGCCTCGATGTACTCCACCATGAGCTGCAACGTCTGCTGTCCGGCGTAGTCGTTCAAGGCAGGTTTGTAGACTACTTTCACTTGAGCCGTGGACGCTTCCAGGGGCGGCTGACGGAACGCGATGCCATCAATCAGCTGCCCATGCAATCCCAACACGAGCTTAAGGTGGTCTTGACCCACTACCCGTTGACTTACCAGCTGGAACTCGCCAGCAAACAGCGGCTCCGCAAAGCCGTTACCCCAGGGACCGCCGGCACTAAGCCGGTCTACGGTTTGCAGATCCATATCTTGAGGAGCCAAGGTACCATCGGTGAGCACCACGGCATCCAGCATATCCGGCGTCACGGCAGCTCTTACGGCCTTATCGAAGGCTTTCTGAAAGCGCGGCAGGTGGGCCCGCTTGATGCTCAGGCCCGCCGCCATGGCGTGACCGCCAAACTTCAGGAGCATGCCGGGGAGCCGAGTGGCGATACTGTCCAACACATCGCGAATGTTCAGACCGTCAATGCTGCGAGCCGAGCCTTTGAGTTCATTGGACCCCTCCGAAGCATCGGCAAAAACGATGGCGGGACGATGAAATTTTTCCCGCAGCCGCCCCGCCACAATACCAACCACCCCTTGATGGAAACTTTCGTGGTAAACGGCGATACCCATTTCATCTGGATCCGGCTGAATTTGGGTCAGAATCATCTGGGCGTCTGCCACCATGTCCTGTTCGATTTCCCGGCGGGTTTGATTCAAACCATCCAGCTCTGCGGCAAGCTGGTTAGCTTCTTTGGGATCTTCGGTAATCAGGCAGCGAATGCCCACACTCATGTCCTGCAGTCGGCCGGCTGCATTTAAACGCGGGCCTAGGGCAAAGCCCATGTCCGAAGCAGACAAAGTCGTCAGATCCCTCTTACCCACTCGGGCAAGGGCCATGATTCCGGGCCGGGTCATCCCCCGTCTAATTCGCTGAAGGCCTTGGTGCACTAAAATACGGTTGTTCTGATCCAACGGCACCACGTCCGCTACGGTTCCCAAGGCCACCAAATCTAGATATTGGGCCATGTTAGGTTCATCAATCTGACGGACGCTGAAGTACTCGCGCTGACGTAACACCTGTCGCACCCAACTGAGTAGATAATAGGCCACCCCAACACCGGCCATGGACTTGCTGCTAAAGGTGCTGAATTTGAGGTTCGGGTTCACCAAGGCGTAGGCCGCCGGTAGGTTTTCACCGGGTAAATGATGGTCGGTGACGATGACGTCGATGCCGTGCTCGTTGGCCAAGGCCACGCCGTCCACACTGGCAACCCCATTGTCCACGGTGACAATCACGTCAGGTGTCATGGTCGCTGCCAACTGCACAATTTCCGGTGACAGACCATAGCCGTAGTCGAAACGATTGGGCACAAGGTAGTCCACTTGCCCGGGGCCCATAGCCCGTAATGCGAGCATGCACAGAGCCACCGAGGTGGCTCCGTCGGCGTCAAAGTCCCCAACGATTAGAATCTTTTGGTCTTGCTCTACCGCGTCGGCCAGACGTTGGGCGGCTCTTTCGATGTCCGGCAGGTCTACCGGTGACAGCAGATTGCCCAGGCTGCGCTCGATCTGGGCCGCATGGGTTATACCCCGGGCCGAGAAAATACGATCCAGCAAAGGATCGTCCAAACCAAGGGCGCTAGGGACAACCCGCTCTTCAATACGCAATGGATACCCCGACGTTCATGCTAAGCCCCGGGGGCCACCCGCAGGCGCACGATGTCTGACGCCACCAAATCCAGTCCTTGGAGTTTGGCCAGAGCCGCGTTCATGGTTTCCTCTGCAACCTCGTTGGTCATCAACACGATATCAACGGGTTGTTGGCCACCGCTGGCCTCATGCTGAATGGCTGCATCGATACTGATGGAGAACTCTGACAGGGCCTGAGTTACCTGAGCGAAGACGCCGGGCTGATCAAGCGTCGGGATCCGCAAGTAATTGGCGCTGACCACCTTGGCCATGGGCACAATATTGACGCTCTCTGCCGGGTCAGCATCGGCACCCGCAGTCTCCACGACCAAACCACTGCCCGTGGTCATTTGTTGGGCCAGAGCCAGCGCATCGGAGAGCACTGCGGAAGCTGTGGCTTCACCGCCGGCACCGGGGCCACTAAACAAGGTTCCACCGGCCCCGTCACTGTTGATCTGTACGGCGTTCATAACGTCGTTCACGTTAGCCAGCAATGCGTTCATGGGCACCAAGGCCGGGTGGACTCGGGCCTCTACCCCATCGGCGGTGTTTTGAATAATACCTAAGTGTTTGATTTTGTAGCCCAGTTCCTTCGCAAACCCGATGTCTGCCAACGTGACATGTTGAATGCCTTCGATGTGGAGGGCCGACAGGTCGAAATGACCAGTAAAGCCCAGGGCCAATAAAATGGTTAACTTATGAGCCGCATCGATGCCGTCGATATCAAAACTGGGATCCGCCTCGGCATAGCCTAGGGCCTGAGCTTGAGCCAGCACCTGATCAAACGGCGTACCTTCGGCCTCCATCTTGCCGAAGATGTAATTGCAGGTGCCATTAATGATGCCAAAAAGGCTGTGCAAACGATTGGCGGCTAACCCACCAGAGATGCTTTGAATAATGGGAATTGCACCCGCCACCGACGCCTCAAAGCGCAGCAGCTGCTTACCACTTCCAGCCAGCAGCTCGTTGCCATGAGCGGCTAACACCGCCTTATTAGCGGTAACAACCGGTGTGCCCTTGGCCAACGCCTTGCGGATAAGGTCCAGGGCAACGCCATCACCGCCAATCAACTCGAGGATCAAATCAATCTCTGAGTCGTTGAGCAAATCCTCTAGGCTGGTGCTAAAGCGCGCGCCCATAAGATCGACTTCAGGCTTTTCGCGACGGCTGGCCACCCGCACGACGCGCAAGGTAACGCCACTGCGTTGATGCATGAGGGCACCGTTTCGGCGAATCAATTCAAGCACGCCTTGGGCTACAGTGCCCAAGCCGGCGATTCCGACATTTATAACGGTCAACGTATTCTCTCTATGTCTAGGGTTGTAACTCTATGCCCAATCGCTGGGCAAGCTGGGGGGCAGGAATGTAGCCAGGAAACAGCTCTCCCTCGGCGGTGACGATGGCCGGCGTGCCACTGACACCAACTTGGCGGCCGATCGCAAACTGGGCGTCCACAGGGTCATTGGGGCAATCGCGCTGGGCTATGCGCTGACTGTTCTTAGCCCGAGTTAACGCAGCAGCCGGATCGCTAGAGCACCAAACCGAGCGCATCGTCTGGGCCGTCTCCGACTGCAGCCCCTCTCTGGGATATGCCAGATAACGCACCTCGATGCCGTATTTACCGTATTCCGCTATTTCACTGTGAAGTTTCCGGCAGTAGCCGCAGTCCACATCCGTGAAAATATTTAACACTGCGTTTACCTTGCCTTGAGGCGGGAAAATCACCATATCTGCCAGGGGTACGCTATCCATTATGACCTTGCGCTTCAGGGACCGACGCTGCTCTGTCAGGTTCTCCAGTTCGTCACCGATGGCAAACATGTCGCCGATGATCATGTGCTTGCCGTCGGCGGTCATATACAGCGTGGTGCCTTCGGGTAGGTCAACGCCCACCAGTCCCGGAACGTTGGTAGGAAATACGGCCTCGACGGGCAGGTCGGGGCGAATGGCCTGCAGCGGCCCTACCGCTTGCAACAATTCTGCCTGAGTCGCGTTAGAATTGGCTGGGCCTTCGGCCTGGACCACCGGAGTAAGGGACACTAAGGCCAAGAGGAGTCCCGTTAGGCCAAGGCCTATCAAACCCGCATGGCTCACTTGCAGCCGTAGGAAATTTAGCACTGAGTTTGCTTGTATCATCGACGATCCTGATTTTCTGTGTGGGCAAAAGCCTAATCCTGCTAGCCTCGCGGATGATGCTGCAAGACGAGATTTTTTAAGCGCTGATTGGCTACATGCGTATATATCTGCGTTGTCGATAAGTCGGCGTGGCCGAGCATCATCTGCACCGCTCTGAGATCTGCGCCATTATCCACAAGATGGGTCGCAAATGCATGGCGAAGGGTGTGTGGTGACACCTTTTGTGCAATACCCGCCATCAATGCATACCGTTTTATGGCATGCCAGAAAGTTTGGCGGGTCATAGGCCGCCCCAACCGGCTGGGAAACAGCACCGCGCCGCCTTGAGGCAGCAGGACAGGACGGGCCTCGAGCAGGTATCGGTCCAGCCAATGCAGGGCCGCCTCGCCAGTGGGCACCAGTCGCTCCTTGTCGCCCTTACCGATCACCCTTATGACGCCTTGGCGCTGATTCACGTTAGTGCGAGTCAGAGTCACAAGTTCGGTGACCCGCAGTCCGCTGGCATAAAGTATCTCCAGCATGGCCCGGTCGCGCAGTCCGATAGGAGTCTCTACATCAGGTGCTTCTAACAGGGCCTCGACTTGCGCTGGACTGATAGTGCCCGGTAGGTCTCTACCAAGCTTGGGATGATCAATTTGGGCAGTAGGATCGTTGTCGATGCGCTGCTGAAGTATGGCCTGGCGATAAAAACCCTTGAGAGTACTCAACCAGCGGGCCGTGCTCCGGGGACTGAGTTTTTTTAGTCGGCGCTGATCGAGCACCTGCAGCAAATCGTGTTGCTGCGCTTGGAGCAGCGAATTCACCTGGGCCTTGGCCAGCACTTGGGCGGTATAGGTAAGATCCCGGCGATAGGCGGCTAGCGTGTTCTCGGCCAAACCCCGCTCTAGCCAGAGTACTTCCAGATAATCGTTTATTTCGTCAGTGCTGAGAGCAGTTTGCGTCACCATGCCTTAACATCGCATATTCCCGGGGGTATTTCTTCGGGTCATTTGGCATTGGACGGGGCTGCCCTAGGGATTCGGCATCTTCTTGCCTGCACCCCGAGACATACATTCTTTCCATCTTATCCCGGAACACGAAGCCACAAACGCACAAGGCCAGCAAAGCTGGCCTCGTTGACGCCCAAGCAGTAGCACTGGGCGAGGATCACCGGCGGTTGCCGGTCTACTTGATCTTTTCTTTGATTCGAGCCGAACGGCCGGAACGCTCGCGCAAGTAGTAGAGCTTGGCTTGACGCACGTCACCCCGACGCTTCACTTCAATCGTGCTGATCAGCGGGCTGTGGGTCTGGAAGGTACGCTCTACTCCAACACCGTGAGAAATCTTACGCACGATGAAGGAAGAGTTCAGGCCACGGCTTTTCACGCCGATCACGACCCCTTCGAAAGCCTGCAAGCGCTCGCGGTTCCCTTCCTTTACCCGCACCTGCACACTGATGGTGTCGCCGGGACTAAACTCTGGCACATCGGCCAGTTGGCTATTTTCGATCTCTTCAATGATCTTGTTTCTTCTCACGTTCTTTCTCCACAGTGTGCGCGCCAAGTCGTTCTGCGCATGCTGTTAATAGTTGCCTATCCAATGGCTCGAACAGCCGTCCGGTCAATAGATCCGGGCGTCGTTCCAACGTTCTTTGCAAAGCCAAGGACCGACGAAAGCGCCTGGTGCGATTATGATCACCGGTCATCAGCTCTGACGGCACACTTTCAGTACCGGCAAATTCAGGGCGCGTATAGTGAGGGTAATCGAGCGTTCCATCAAGGTAAGATTCATCAATTACCGACTGATGATTGCCCAATGTGCCCGGA
This sequence comes from Pseudomonadales bacterium, assembly GCA_029248675.1. GTDB lineage: Bacteria > Pseudomonadota > Gammaproteobacteria > Pseudomonadales > Azotimanducaceae > UBA4421. The sequence goes on from JAQWIX010000191.1 coordinate 14,579, forward strand.
ATGTGCCGAGAAATGGCATCCATCACCGTCATTGCCGGTAATTCGCCCCCACTGAGCACATAGTCCCCCACGGACCACTCGGTATCCACATACCGAGCCACGAAGCGTTCGTCCAAGCCTTCATAGCGCCCACACACCAAAATTAGCGCCTTAGACTCAGACTCTGCCAACGCCATAGCCTGAGTAAAACGCTGGCCTTGGGGACTCATAAGGACGACTTTGGCCCTTTCTGGGGCCGCTTCCTGAGCAGCCTCCAAAGCCCGGCGCAGCGGCTCCACCATCATCACCATACCCGCCCCGCCGCCATACGGCCGATCGTCGACGGTTCGATGCCGATCTTCGGTAAAATCTCGGGGATTAAACAACTCAAGGGTCAGTCGGCCAGAAGACAGAGCCCGCCCGAACACACCGTCGTTGGACACGGCGTCGAACATGTCCGGTAATAGCGTGATTACCCCTAACCACATGGCGTTGGCTCCCCTGAGATCATTGTTAAATCCAGCTTAGGCTTGCGCGCGCGGTCATGCCCAATCCGCCTGCCAATCAACAACGAGTTGTTTGGCTTTTGTGTCCACGGTTTGCACGTAGGCCTCGGTAAAGGGCACCAGCACATTGGCCTTAGGCTTCTTCTCCGCTTTTTGCCTTGGGCTCTTGGTACTGTTTCCATCGGTTGGATCGTCGGTTGCGTTTGGAACCTGATCTGCGTCGGTGGATATCGAAGCGGGATCTGGTGCAAGGGCTTTCTGCCACTGCTCGGATGGGCGGATACACAGAACCACATGGGCCCCGGTTTCCATAAGTTCCTTGACCACGCCTAGCTCCAAACCCTGTAAATTCGTCACCCCACAGCCAATCAGGTCGTGCCAAAGGTACTCGTCTTCCTCGAGCACATCGATGACCTGCCGAGACACCCCGATCAAGGAACCGGTGAGCCTTGCCGCCTCATCTCGGTCTTCGATGCCGTTGATTTGGGCGATAAAAGCATCTTTATGGGGTTTGGCTAGAAAGTCTCCCACGTTAACCCAATCTGAATTCTGGCCTGTTTGTATACGCCAGGGTTGATAAGCCAAGATGTTCTCTCTGGGCTCCGTAAAGGACTGCAAGGCCAACCAGCCGCGAACACCGTAGGGCCTTCCCAGCTTACCAATGACGACGATGGCATCGCTCTGACTCTTTGATGGAATCGCTTTGCTCATACCTTTATTCCAATCTCATCCTAATGACGTATCAATGCTTTTTTTCGGGCAAAAAAAAGCGCGGCTGTCTAGCCACGCTCCCAATGCCTGCTTCTCTACTGCATCGCTCATGTGCCGGGCCTGCTGAACGCTTTAAACCCAGCGCCGTGCCCTTTGGCTAGGCTGCAGCTTGCTTCCGAGCCATCTTGATTAGCTGAGCAACGCGCTCTGATGGTTGGGCCCCAACACCCATCCAGTAGTCAACTCGCTCTAGGTCCAAACGCAGAACCTCTGCTTGGCCCTTGGCAACTGGGTTATAAAAACCCACTCGCTCGACAAAACGGCCGTCTCGTGATGACGATCGGTCAGCTACGGTGATGTGATAAAACGGGCTTTTCTTAGCACCATGACGTGCCAGACGGATTGTTACCATAATTGTCTCTGTTATCTTCGTTTCCGATGACCCTTTTCAGACACTGAGTGCCGTGAATGAGGCCACCGTTTATTCTGTATCAGCGTGAGGCGCTCATTGGGCAAATGGGCCTACCTGAAAGGCGCGATATGATATAGCAACCGGGCCTTCGTGCAAGTGCCAAAAGATGCCAGCGCCAGACCCAGCCTCTAACGCCTATGGAGGCTCAAAAAACAGGATTCATATCTGCATGACAACAAGCGCAAGCCGCCGCCTCGGACTAACACTTGCCTTTGTTAAACCAAGGGATCACCGTCGGCGCATGCCAGGCGGCATTCCCATGGGGCCACCCGGGCCTTGCATACCGGCCTTGCCATGCATACCCCGCATCATCTTTTGCATACCGCCCTTGCGGCTGACCTTTTTCATCATTTTTTGCATCTGCTTGTGCTGCTTAAGCAGTCGATTTACGTCGGCGATTTGCGTGCCACTCCCGCTGGCGATACGTTTCTTTCGAGAACCGTTAATCAGATCCGGAAACCGCCGCTCTTTGGGGGTCATGGAATCGATGATCACACCCATGCGTTTGAACTGGCTGTCGTTTACCTGAGCCTTGGCGGCCGCGGGTATCTGGCCCATACCCGGCAACTTATCCAACATGCCGGCTACACCACCCATGTTGTCCATCTGCTGGAGCTGGTCGCGAAAGTCCTCTAAATCAAACTTTTGCCCGGTTTGCATCTTCTGGGCAAGCCGCTGAGCTTTGTCCTTATCGACCTTACGCTCGGCTTCTTCAATCAGAGACAGCACATCGCCCATGCCCAAGATGCGCGAGGCGAGACGATCGGGGTAAAACGGTTCCAGGCCATCGGTCTTTTCGCCAACGCCCATAAACTTGATGGGTTTGCCGGTGATCGAGCGAACACTTAGCGCCGCACCGCCCCGGGCATCACCGTCGGTCTTGGCCAGCACAACACCGGTTAAAGGCAAGGCGTCGTTAAAGGCCTTGGCGGTGTTGGCCGCATCCTGACCCGTCATGGCATCGACGACAAACAGCGTTTCGATGGGGTTTACCGCCTGATGCAGGGCCTGAATCTCGGCCATCATTTCCGCGTCCACGGCCAAACGTCCGGCCGTATCGACAATTAGCACATCGGCCAATTGACGATCCGCTTCTTTTAGGGCTCGCTGGACAATGTCTAGGGGCTTTTCCTCAGCATTGGATTGAATGAACCCGGCACCAACCTCCGATGCTAGGGTTTCCAACTGGGCGATGGCCGCAGGCCGATAGACATCGGCACTGACCACGCTGACTTTTTTCTTTTCTCGCTCTTTGAGTAGGCGCGCCAGCTTGGCTACCGTGGTGGTTTTACCTGCACCCTGCAAACCCGCCATCAAAATCACAGCTGGGGGTTTGGTGGCCAGATTCAGGGCATCGTTGGTGTCGCCCATAATGTGCACAAGCTCGTCGTGCACGATTTTAATAAAAGATTCGCCAGGATTTAGGGCGGAGCTGACGGCTTGGCCCACTGCCTTGCCACGCACCTGTTCGACGAACTCTTTGACAACCGGCAGCGCCACGTCCCCTTCTAACAAGGCCATCCTTACGTCCCGCAAGGCGTCGGCTATATTGTCGTCAGTTAACCGGGCCTTGCCGGTGATCTGTTTTAGGCTTTGGGAAAGCCGATCCGATAAGCTCTCGAACATAACGCTTCTGTGTTTGATGTGATGGGCCAGTATAGCGCGTGGGACGGCTACTGCGTTAACCCCGCAGCCAAACTGTCTTAAGAAACTCGATTTTCTTAACGTGACCTTGATGCGATCTGTTTCGCATCTTGTTGCCCAATGGAGGCGCTAGGAGCCGCCGGACCTAGGCACCGCGTAAAGGTCTTCTAGCGGGATGGAAGAGCCATCTTCTATCACTTGGCGGCAATGTTTGCGATCCAGCAACCGCGGTTCCAGCACGCCACAGGAGTGGGCGATTGTTTCAACTTCCTGCATGAGCGTTACCGCGTATTGGGCAACTCGCTCGGCTTTGTCCGACACCACCAGCCCTCGCTGGAGCTTGGAGTCATGGGTAGTGATGCCGGTTGGACAGGTATTTTGGTTGCACTGCAGGGCCTGAATGCAACCAAGGGCCAACATGAAACCTCGGGCGGACACTGCAATATCGGCTCCGGCGCAAAGCGCCCAAGCCACCTGCCCCGGATTCGTCAACTTACCGCTGGCGATGATCCGAATACGATCCCGCAGGCCGTGGCGAACCAAGATATTCACAACAAGAGGCAAACTTTCCTTTAACGGCAAACCCATGTAGTCGATCAGACTCGCCGGTGCGGCACCTGTGCCTCCATCAGCGCTATCAATGGTGATGAAGTCCGGAGCGCTCTCTGGGCCCCGCTGCTTTATCATTTCGCACAGTTCATCCAGCCAACCATAAGCTCCGATAACGGCTTTAAAACCTGTAGGTTTTCCTGTGACATCTCTCACACGGGAGACGTAATCCAGAAGCTCGGCCGGGCTGTTAATGGCCGGCTGACGGTTTGGGCTGATGGAGTCCATCCCCTGAGGGATACCTCTAATGCCGGCGATTTCTGCACTGACTTTTGCCCCGGGCAAAATACCGCCCTTGCCCGGTTTGGCACCTTGGCTGAGCTTGATCTCAAACATTCGAACCTGCTGGTGCGCGGCAATCTGCGAGAGCCGTTCATCATCCAAGGCCCCGTGGGGATCTCTTACCCCGTAATTAGCAGTGCCAATTTGAAAAACGATATCGGCGCCGCCCTCCAGGTGTGCGGGTGAAAGCCCACCCTCGCCTGTGTTCAACCAAATACCTGCCTTGGCTGCGCCCTTTGACAGTGCCTGCACTGCTGGCCTGGAAATCGCCCCATAGCTCATACCCGAAATATTGAAGAACGACGCGGTGGCATAGGGATTGGTGCAATGAGGACCGATCACCAAGGGTTTGGGTTTTTCGGCGTCTTGCTCCAGCGTGGGATAGGCGCAGTTTACAAACAGCACGGTGCCTGTAGGGCGCAAGTCTCGAGTAGAACCAAAGGCAACTGTGGTTTTCTCGCCCTTGGCAGCTCGATAAACCCAGCTGCGATCGGCCCGGTTGAAGGGTAGTTCCTCTCGATCCATGGCAAAGAAGTACTGACGGAAAAACTCCCCGAGCTTTTCAAAGAGGTAGCGAAATCTCGCCAGAACCGGGAAGTTGCGCCGCAGCGAATGCTGGGTTTGCAGTCGATCAATCACGTAGAAGCTGACGATGGTGAGAAACCCCAAGCCCAACAGGGCGATGAACAGCGCGCTAATGAACGTCACGATATCGAGTATCAAATCCACGATTACCTCCGCAGAGTTTGCAGTGTTTTGGCAGTTTACGCGGAAAAGCGAGCCTCGCATCATTACTCGATTCATCTCCCGAGCACTTTCGGCGGGATGCTAGGCACATAAACGCCAATCACCTAAGCCCGAAGAATCCCACTTGAACCTTAAGAGGGCCCTCAGGCGCCAGTCATGGAAGGAGGCCACCCAAAGCAGACAACGGTCACCACTTCACCGTGCCCCGACAATGTGACAGACTGCCTGTCCGACAACTAACGCGGGCACCTAACTTTTACACGCCAACAAGCATCACGATGTGGCGAAACGTACAGGTACCATGAACAACCTCACCTTTTTGGCTTTCTGCCTTGCTTTCGCCTGCTATGCACTGGCGTTCTTCCTGCTGTGGCGCCGACAAACTCTGCGTGCCCAAGACGTTTTGGATGCTGACGAGATCACCGATGCGACAAGCGCTGGCCCCGCATTGATGATTGCCCTGCTGGGCCTCGTGGGCCATTGCGTTGTTACTCAGAACACCCTGATCCAAACCGGCTCGAACAGCACATTGACCCTGAGCCTGCTCGGCGTGAGCAATCTGGTAGTTGGCGTCATGCTGTTGGTCGTCGCCATTAGTTCCATCAAGGTGAAAGCGGACAGCCTGTTACTGCTGCTATTGCCCTTGGTGATGCTGAATTTACTGGGACTGGTGGCTGTACCCGCGGGACAAACGCAACCCATACAGTTGGATGGCGGCCAAATCAGTCATATCTTGCTGTCGATTAGTGCCTACGCCGCGCTGATGACTGCTGCCCTGCAATCGATTTTGATCGCCGTTCAAGAGCGCCGGCTGCGCTCACTGCAAAGCGGATTGTTTGGCCTGCTGCCCCCTATGGAAGCCATGGAGGCTCTATTTATTGCAATCTTGTGGCTGGGATTAGGACTGCTGACTCTGTCCATTGCCACGGGCACTCTATTTCTTCAGGACATGTTCGATCAGCGATTGGTGCACCACACGGTACTCACCAGCTTGTCTTGGTTGGTCTATGCAGGCTTTCTTGCAGGCCACCATTTGTTCGGATGGCGCGGAGTTATCGCCGTACGCTGGAACCTGGCCGCTTTTGCCCTGCTGCTGCTTGGCTATTTGGGCAGCAAATTCGTTATCGAATATCTGCTCTAGTCATACCAATCAACCGTTAACACACTGACATGGATATAAGTAATTTCCCCACCAGTTACCTACTGATGACCATCGGCGTGATGATCTTACTGTCCGCTTATTTTTCCGGCACCGAGACCGCCATGATGGCGTTGAACCGTTACCGGCTGCGGCACTTGGTCAAACGCGGCAATCGGGGCGCCAAAAAAGCCGACTCAATGTTGCAGCGCCAAGACCGTTTGCTGGGTGTGATCTTGGTGGGTAACAACTTAGTGAATTTCTCCGCGGCAACCGTCGCAACGGTTATTGGCTTTCAGCTCATGGGCGACACCGGTGTGCTGCTGGCCCCTTGGGTGCTTACCCTGGTCTTCCTAATCTTTGCCGAAGTGGCGCCTAAAACGCTGGCTGCGGAACGACCAGAGAGTTGGGCCCTTCGCGCGGTCTTCATCTTGCACCCACTGCAAAGACTGCTGATGCCGGCTGTCGCCATGGTGAACGTGGTAAGCAATGCCTTGGTAAAGCCATTTCTGCCTCGCAAAAGTGAGGACGATGACCAACTCACTACGGACGAGCTAAAAACTGTCGTTGTCGAAGGTGCCACCTCCGTAGGCGAGCGCCAAAGTATGCTGACACGTATTCTCGACCTAGAGTCCGTCACCGTGAACGACATCATGGTGCCGAAAGCCGAGATTGCAGCCATCGACATCGAGGACGAATTGAGCACAATTCTTAATGTCGCCTCGGCGAGCCAGCACACCTTGCTGCCGATTTATAAAGACAGCTTCGACAATGTGCTGGGCATTTTGCACTTGCGGCGCATGGCTCGGCTGATCTTCCAAGAGGACTTCTCAAAGGCTGATTTGCTGCAGTTAACCCGTGAGCCCTACTACGTGCCCGAGGCGACGCCACTGCACACTCAGCTGTTCAACTTCCAAAGAGAGAAGCAGCGCTTTGCGCTGGTGGTGGACGAATACGGTGATATCCAAGGCATCGTTACCCTGGAGGATATTCTGGAGGAGATTGTTGGTGAATTTACCAGCGACTACGCTGCCAACATGCCCGAGATTTCCCCCCAGGACGACGGCAGCTTTGTGATCGACGGCATGGCCGTACTTCGTGATATTAACCGAGCATTGCGCTGGGACCTGCCCATGAACGGCCCCAAAACCCTTAGCGGCTTGGTCTTAGAGCACTTGGAGACCATTCCAGAAACCAATGTTTGCCTGCGCCTTGGCGAGTATCAGATCGAGACCCTGCAAATCAAAGACAACATTGTTAAAACCATCAACGTGCGACGCCAGTCCCCAGTCAGTACGCCAGATGAAGAGCCAGAACAGGATGAAGCCGTCGCCTCGACACCAGATGACTCCGAGACGACCGGTTAGCTAACGATCCAGCTGATTGCTCGACCGGCACCAAGCTATCGATCCGCAGCTAGGCCTTACCCCAACGCCGGTTCATAGCCGAGATCACAGCATTCAGGGCCGTAGTCGTGGTGTTACGACTGATACCCACCCCGTAACAGCGCTGCCCTTCCTCCTTGTCTTCGATAGAGACGATGCAAATGGCTTGGGCATCGCTGCCTGTGCCAATGGCTACTTCCTGAAAGCTCAGAATTGTGACCGGCTCGTTAAGGGTTTCCACTAAGGCCGTAACAAATGCCTCAATCGGACCCGAGCCTTCGCCGTCTATGGTGAGGACATTTTCCGATGCAGCAACTCGAGCCACACACCGCTGATCTTGCTCCCGACCCGGCAGCAAGTCGTAATCCACTAGTTTGTATGGCTCGCTGTCCACTGCGTAGGTATCCAGCAAACACTGGTAAATCTCATCGGTTTTCACCTCACGATCCAGCGTTTCTGTGAGCTTTTGCACATGGCTGCTAAATTCCACCAGCAGGTCCCGGGGCAGCGACAAGCCGTAGTGCTCCTCTAACATGAAGCCAACACCACCCTTTCCGGACTGGCTGTTAACCCGAATGGTCTCTTTGTAGGAACTGCCAACGTCTGCTGGATCGATAGGCAGGTATGGCACCTCCCATCGGCTGCGATCCACCTGAGACATACCTTTTTTGATGGCATCTTGGTGGGAGCCGGAAAAAGCGGTAAACACCAACTCTCCTGCGTAGGGATGGCGCTCGGGTACCGCCAGTTTGTTGACGGACTCGGCTACCTCGCGGATCTTCGGCATCTGACGAAAATCCAAGGTGGGATCTACGCCTTGACTGAACAGATTCATAGCCATGGTAATGATGTCGCAGTTGCCGGTGCGTTCGCCGTTGCCAAACAGCGTACCTTCCACCCGCTGGGCGCCAGCCATCAGACCCAGTTCCGTCGCCGCCACGCCTGTGCCCCGGTCATTGTGGGTATGCAGACTGATCACCGCACTGTCCCGGCGAGGAAAGTTACGACAAAACCACTCGATCTGGTCCGCGTAGATGTTGGGAGTGGACATCTCGACCGTGCTGGGCAGGTTAATGATCATCGGTTCCTCGGGCGTAGCGCCCCAGGTATCCGCAACGGCGGTACAAATATCCGACGCAAAATCCAGCTCGGTGCCGGTGAAGCTCTCAGGGGAATACTCAAAGGTCACGTTAGAGCCAAAATTCTTCAACCCCTCCCGGACCATGGCAGTGCCTTCTACCGCCAAGTCGATGATGCCTTGGCGATCCATACCAAATACCACCCGGCGCTGAAGCTCAGAAGTGGAATTGTACAAATGGAAAATCACATTGGGAGCACCTTCCAACGCCTCAACAGAGCGCTCGATCAGCTCCTTTCGCGCCTGACAAAGGATCTGAATGTGCACATCGCCAGGAATACGGTCTTCGTCAATAATGCGACGGATAAAGTCGAAGTCCGGCTGAGAGGCTGCAGGGAAGCCGACTTCAATTTCCGCAAAACCAATTTCCAGCAGCAGATCCCAGAGACGCATTTTTTCGTCCACGCTCATGGGGTCGATGAGGGCCTGATTACCATCACGCAGATCCACACTGCACCAGCGAGGTGCCTGGGTCAGTATTTTCCCCGGCCACTGGCGATCTGGCAGATCAATAGCCTGAAACGGCTGGTATTTGTCAAAAGGCATCGCCGCCTTGGCGCGCCCACTGGTTGGTTGACTACTCATAGTGATCACTCTTTTTGCCTGTCGGATCCGGCTTTGCCCAACGTGGGTGCTAGATCTGTCTATATTAACGAACATCAAAGGATATGTCGGACTTCTCCCGCAACAAAACACGGCGATCTTCGATTAATCACAGAGCCGGTTTTGGCTGTGAAGAGAGTTTTGGGTGGG
>JAQWIX010000005.1 GCA_029248675.1 Pseudomonadales bacterium
CGGACGAGGCGGGATCCGAGTCTGATCCTGATGAAGCCCCCATGCCCATGCCCGACGATGCCGGGCGTATCCCCGTCGACAACAATTACAAAGCCTACAACGAACGCTTTGACGAAATTATTCGAGCAGAAGAACTCTGCGACCCGGACGAGTTAATCCGATTGCGTCAGTTGCTGGATCAGCAGCTGGTGTCGCTCCAGCACGCCACTTCCAAGTTGGCGAATCGACTTCAGCGCCGCCTTATGGCCAAGCAGAATAGGACTTGGGAATTCGACTTAGAGGAAGGCATCTTGGATGCCGCACGCCTGACACAGGTGGTAGTGGATCCAATGAATCCGCTGGCCTATAAGCAGGAAAAAGAGACCAAGTTTCGTGACACTGTGGTTACCCTGCTTATCGACAGTTCCGGTTCTATGCGGGGTCGTTCCATCACGATAGCAGCCATGTGCGCCGACATTATGGGACGCACCCTAGAACGTTGCTCGGTACGGGTAGAGATTCTTGGCTTCACTACTCGAGCTTGGCGGGGCGGTGAATCGCGAGAGGCGTGGATCAATGACAACAAGCCGTCCAATCCGGGGCGATTAAATGATTTGCGGCACATTATATATAAGGCTGCTGATGATTCTTGGTCTCGGACTCGGCGCAACTTGGGTCTCATGATGCGGGAAGAGCTGTTGAAGGAAAACATCGACGGTGAAGCCCTAATTTGGGCTCATAATCGGGTCGTGACCCGTCCTGAACAGCGCAAGGTCATGATGGTGATCTCGGACGGCCTGCCAGTGGATAACTCCACCTTGTTGGTGAACCCCAGCAACTTCCTAGAGCAGCACTTAAAGTATGCGATCAGCATGATCGAAGATCACTCGCCGGTTGAGCTGGTGGCCATTGGGATTGGGCACGATGTGACCCATCACTACCAAAGGGCGGTAACCATTACCGATGCCGAGCAACTTGGTGGGGCCATGACTGACCAATTGGCGGAACTGTTCGACGTAAAGGGGTAGGGCGGTTCTAGGGCTTGGTTGGGCTATGAGATACGGGCTAGGCCACGTCGTCAGGAGACCCTTCGCGCTTAAGAATCGGTCGGGAAAGCCTCGAACCTAGGGGTCGAGGCTCCACCAGAGAGGGTATCTAGCCCACAACTTCCATTCGGATGATTTCCGGAGCACCACCCATCAGGCCCTTGAAGCCTGCACCGGCAGCTTTGAAGTGCTCTGAGGCCCCGTGAGCGGCCATGGCATCGGCGTCCTCGTACAGTTCCATAACCGTGTAGCCGCCTTCAGCGTCCTTGCACAACTTGTACAGGTGGCAGCCGGGCTCGTTGGCGTTGACCTTGGCCGCCAAGTCCAGCATGACCGCTTCAAAGTCTGCTTCTTTTCCCGCTAGCACATTCAACTTCGCGATTACTGCAAGCATGTTTCTCTCCCTCTATTCTTCCGGTGTTTTTAAGCCGGTAATTGTTTAATCGATTTGTGTTAAATCGATACCTTTGGAACCTTTGCTTGGGTGCGACCACGCCAAGCCTTTTATTGATCTGATGACCAAGAGCTGCCAACAACCCGAACATTGCCTGACGACATGCGCTAAGGTTCCGACGTGATTGAGAATAAGGACTCTAATGCACCGACGCAAACTGGTTCAGGCGCTTCAAGTTTATTTGAACCGCTATCCCGAAGAACAGGCTACCGTGGATCGTTTTAATGAACTGCTCAGTAACCACGCGAATTGCTTTGAGCGAGACTGCTGGGCCGGCCACATTACCGGCTCGGCGTGGTTGTTGGATCCGAGCCACCGCAGCCTGCTGATGACTCACCACCGCAAATTAAATATGTGGCTGCAGCTGGGCGGCCATAGCGATGGTGAGCCGGATACCGCTAACGTTGCACTGCGTGAAGCGGAGGAAGAATCGGGTTTGTCAGTTGCCTTAATGAGTGAAGAGATTTTCGATATCGATGTCCATGCAATTCCTGCACGTAAGGACGACCCTGCCCATTACCACTTTGATGTCCGCTACCAGTTGCAAACTCAGGGTGACGAATTCGTTGTCAGCAGCGAGTCCATCGACTTAGCTTGGGTACCCTTGGCGACGTTACGCAATTACACAGAGGAAGAATCAATTTTGCGCATGCGCAGAAAATGGCAGGCTTTATCAGAGAAGTGACGCCTGCTAGATGTCCAAATTCGTAACATTCACTAACAAATATCGCTGAATAATGTCTTGTGACTGGGCACCGCATACCCTAACCTAGGTTCTCTCGCCCGATTTTACTTTTTTGGTCAACCGGGATTTGCACAATTTGAGCCAGTCTTCGGGCTTGCTTACAGAGTGTGGAACACGTTAGATCAAAGAAAGGATAAGAAAACTTCGGTATTTCTGCGTCTAGGTTTGATTGGTCGAATTCTCCATAGAGAGAAAAATTTGGTACTTATCAATCAAGGAGCTATAGAAAGCTGTGAAAAAACTATATGTAGGTAACCTCGCATGGGCGGTCACCGATGAAGATCTGCAGTCATTGTTCTCAGAGCATGGCGGCGTAGCGTCAGCGTCTGTTATCACAGACCGCGAGACCGGGCGTTCAAGAGGGTTTGGGTTCGTAGAAATGGAAGACGGTTCCGAAGCAGCCATTGAGGCGCTTAACGGCGTTGATTTCAAAGGCCGCGCGCTTCGCGTCAATGAAGCGCAAAGCAAGCAGCGTCCAGGCGGCGGTGGTGGCGGCCGCTTCTAAAACAGTCCCAGGACTGTTGCCAAGAAACCCGAGAGTGATCTCGGGTTTTTTTTTGCCTGAAATTCGGGCGCGGCCCTTGCGATAGCCCTTAAGTGTAGAGGTGACAGGCGACTAGCCGCTGATCGCCCTCCCCCGCAATAGGCTTGAGCAAGGGCGTTTGTGTCGAGCAATGACTCATGGCTTTGGGGCAACGGTTGGCGAAGCGACAGCCTGCCGGCACGTTGATTGGTGATGGGATCTCTCCCTGAATCGTAGTGGACGGACGTTGACGCTCGTGTTCCGGGTCAGCCTCGGGATTGGAGGCAATAAGGGTCTCGGTGTAGGGGTGTTTGGGGTCGAAGAAGACTTGGGCCGACGTGCCTACTTCCACCAAGCAACCCAAATACATAACGGCCATACGGTCGCTAATGTAACGAACCATGGAAAGATCGTGGGCGATGAATAACAGTGTCAGTCCAAGTTCCTTGGTGAGATCACCAAGCAGATTCACTACCTGAGCTTGGACGGATACATCCAAGGCCGAGATTGGTTCGTCGCAGACCACGAATTCTGGCTCTAAGATCAGCGCGCGGGCGATACCGATCCGCTGGCGCTGGCCGCCGGAAAACTCATGGGGATACCGGGATTGATGATCTGGACTTAGGCCCACCAAGCGTAACCAATGTGCAACCTTCTCTTGCACCACCGCCGGCGTCAGGTCCTGGCGCAGCCGCAGACCTTCGCTGACGATCTCGCCCACAGTCATTCGAGGGTTCAGGGATGAGTACGGATCTTGAAAGATCATCTGCATTTTCGAAGCCATGGCGCGAAAGTCGTCGCCGCCATAGCGAGCGGGCAGTTGGGTACCGTTAAACGTCACCTGACCAGCAGTTTTGTCGTGTAAACCAACCACGGTTTTTCCAAGAGTTGACTTGCCCGAGCCACTTTCTCCCACTAGGCCAACCACCTCATTCGGGTAAATAGAAAGGCTGACATCGTCTACCGCGTGCACCCGTTGGCCGCGGCCCAGTTCAAAGTGCTTTACCAAGTGGCTGATCTCTACCAAGGCCGGGTTGGCCGTTGTGTAATCATTCGCGGATTTGCTCATGGCTGGTCCTTCTGAGCGGCACACAACTCATGGTGTAGCCAGCAGGCGGCTTGATGGCTCAGCCCCTGGTTCGATGCGCTCGTGGATCCTAGGCCATATTGGGCCGGTGCTTGCTGGGCGCATACGTTCATAGCGTGAGGGCAGCGAGGGTGATAGGCACAGCCCGTTGGAGGATTAAACAAGTCCGGGGGTGATCCGTCGATGGCGAGAAGGGTTTGCTCTGCTCCGCCGTCCTCGGCTCGTTTGTTGCTGGGCATGGCCAGGCGCAGACCTTGGGTATAAGGATGGCCGGAGCAATAAAAAATGTCGTCCACGCTCCCCCGCTCAACAACCTCTCCGGCGTACATGACCATGACGTCGTCTGCCATGCGTGCCACCACACCAAGATCGTGGGTGATCAAGATAATGGCCATGCCGGTTTCCTGCTGCAGGTCGCCGAGTAAGTCCAAAATCTGGGCTTGGATGGTGACGTCCAAGGCCGTTGTAGGCTCGTCCGCCACCAAAATTGCCGGCTCGCAGGCGATGGCCATGGCGATCATGGCCCGCTGCAACATGCCGACGGAAAACTCAAAGGGATACTGCTTGGCGCGCTTGGCCGCTTCCGGAATTTTGCTCATCTCCAGCAGTTCTACTGCGCGATTGAAGGCTTGGCTTTGGCTGTAGCCTCGATGAACCTCCAAGGTTTCCGCAATCTGACGGCCAATGGTCATGGTCGGGTTTAACGACGTCATGGGGTCCTGAAAAATCATACTGATTTCCCGCCCTCGGATGTCCTGGCCGCCGACAAATTTAGACGCCAAGATGTCGTGTCCTCGCAGGGTTGCCGTACCCTTGTGTATGCGACCCGGCGGCATGGGGATTAAGCCCATGAGGCTTTGTACCGTAACGGACTTGCCGCACCCGGATTCCCCGACAATGGCTAGGGTTTGGCCAGCCGCTACCTCAAAGCTGACGCCCCGCACGGCCTGTACTACACCGCCATAGGTTTGAAAGTCGACGTGTAGGTCGTCCACCCGCAGCAATGGCTGGCGCGTTGCCTGCTGCTGAGCGGTGATGGGCGCGCCCACCGTGGAGCCAGCACTGTTGTCGGTGGAGTGAGTCATAGTCTTATTCGGCTCCTCGCATGCGGGCATCAAGGGCATCACGAAGGCCATCACCCAACAGGTTAAAGGCCAGCACTGTGGCGCTTATCATCATGGCTGGGAATAACAGCTCATGGGGCCGGGTCAGCATGGACTTGATGCCCTCGTTGCACATGGCGCCCCAAGATGGGGTGGGGGGAGCAACACCCATGCCGATAAAGGATAAAAAGGCTTCGGTGAAAATGGCGCTGGGTACCTGAAAGGTAATGGTAACTAGGATGACTCCAAGGGTGTTGGGCAGCATATGTCGCCCAACCACATAGGGCGTGGTAGCGCCCAGCAGTTTCGAGGCGCTGACATAGGCCTCTTCGCGAATTTGCAAAATCTGGCCTCGCACCAGTCGCGCCGGTGCCGGCCACAGCAAGATAATCATGGCTGCCAGCATAGGCAGAATGCCGCTTTCCCCCGGACCAATGCCGAACACCACTTTGAACAAAATCATGAACAGCAAAAACGGTAGGGCCACAACGAAGTCGGCGAACCGCATCATGGCTTGGTCCACTGGGCCGCCAAGAAATCCAGCTACGCTGCCATAAATGACACCCAAAAATACGAAGGCCAGTGGGGCTAGCAAGCCGATAAACAGCGACACCTGCCCGCCGTACATGAGCCGCGCCAGCATGTCCCGGCCCAAGTAGTCGGTGCCCAAGGGGTGCCAAGCAAGCTTCAGGGTCTGGCCTATTTCCGCCGACTCATCCGGTTGGATCAGTCCGCGCTCTTGGGCCTGGGCAATAGAAATTACCCGGGTGACATCGATGGTGAGGGTTGCCGTGGTCTCGCTTTCTTCGCCTGCAGCATCCAAGGCGACCAAGGTGTAGTAATAGGTTTCAGGCTGAAGGTCTAAGCGGTCTTCGAAGTAAGGAGTGTCCAAGTCCGCCAAGGGTAGGCCGAAACTACCGGTATCTTCCGGCGCGAATAAGTTGCGATAGAGCCGGCGGGGGGAGTCTTGATCAGCCCACGTCAGGCGAACGGACTGGGTGGTCGCTGACTGAGCCAACGTAAACCCCAAGGGATTACCGGTGCTGGGCGTGGGTGGGGTTAGGGCTTCAGGTTCCCAGGGTATAAAGGGAGTGGTGAGGGTGACCTGACGATCAGCGCCGGGGCTGATGCCAATGTGATCCACGTCTTGCACCGATGGGTCCACGGTCCAAACCATAGGGCCCACAGTGACAAAGGCCAGCAGCGCCAGAATCAATCCCAGTGAGGACATGGCTCTGGGATTGGCGCGCAGTCTCCGCCAAGCGTCCGCCCAATAAGATAGGGATGGG
This sequence comes from Pseudomonadales bacterium, assembly GCA_029248675.1. Taxonomy (GTDB): domain Bacteria; phylum Pseudomonadota; class Gammaproteobacteria; order Pseudomonadales; family Azotimanducaceae; genus UBA4421. The sequence continues at coordinate 6,227 of JAQWIX010000005.1, forward strand.
CGGCTCAGTTGATCGGCACTGTGCTGGCGCGGTAGCGCCGCAAAATCTGCTTGGGTCAAATCGGTCGCGCTCATTGATCAACCCTCACTCTGGGATCAATGAGGCCATAGATCAGATCCACCAAAATCACCATAAAGACTAAAAAAGCACCGTAAAACACCGTGGTTCCCATAATTACCGTGTAATCCAGCTGCTGGATGGCCTGTACGAAATAGCGCCCTAAACCCGGAATGGCGAACACGATTTCCACCACGAATCCGCCGGTGGTAATGCCGGCGATTGCAGGGCCTAAGACGGTAATCACCGGCAATATGGCGTTGCGAAGCTGATGACGGCTAAAGATCTGAGTCGCTGGCACCCCCTTGGCGCGAGCGGTGCGCACGTAGTCTGTGTTGACCACCTCCAACATGGACGAGCGCATGAGGCGGGTGAGGTAGGCCATAGTGGACAGACCCAGAACAAGGGCCGGGGTGACCATATGCCAGACACTGCCCCAGCCGCCAATGGGCAGAACGGTGCCGCCGGCAGTCTGATTGAGATTGACCAAGGACCACTGGCTAATGGCTGCCATGACAAAGCTGGGTACCGATATGCCCAAGATCACTAAAAACATGATGGCCACGTCGGGCCAGCGGTTACGGTACAGGGCAGTCAGCGCTCCCCAAAGCACTCCACCGACGCCGGCAAAGACGATGGCCAGAATGCCCAGGGTGGCCGAAACCGGGAAGTGCTCCCGGATAATGTCATTTACTCGGCGGTTTTCCTGAGTATAGGAGATACCAAAATCGCCCTGGGCGATATTGCCCAAATAGATCCAGTACTGAGTCGCTAACGGTTTATCCAGACCGTACTTGGCCTCTAGATTGGCGCGGATTTTCGGGGTTAGCGCCTTGTCGCCGGTGAGCGGATCCCCGGGTACCGCGTGCATACCGAAAAAGGTGGCGCTGGCAATAAACCACACGGTGATCAGACCAAGGACTATGCGTTTGGCAGCGTACTTCAGCATGGGTGTGGGTTCTTGTGGCTTTTTGATTGAGTGTGTTGATTAAATACGATGGCCACAGCTATTGACCACCGGCGTCGATGTGGGCTCGGCTGAGATCCGGGTCCGGGCCGATTACCCGCCGTTTGAGCTGCTTTAATCGTGGATCCACCACATAGGTAACCCCCCGCTCGTACATGGGCAGAATCACGGCACGGTCGATGAGGTGCTGTTGAATGTCTCCAAAGGCCCGCATCCTAACGCCGGGGTCTAACTGACCCTGAGCGGTTTGAATAAGCCCATCCAACTCCGGGCTGTTGTACTGGCCGCGGTTGTTTTTGTTCCAAGACGCAAATAAATCACCAAAGGTCAGAGGATCATTGTAGTCAGGCCCCCAGCCCGCGAGCACGAAGTCGAAGTCGCCGGAGGTCATCTTGGCTAGTCGCTGCTTAAAAATCTGTTTGTCGATTTTCACGTCGATGCCAAGCTCAGTCTTCAAGGTTTGCTGCACCCACTCCGACTGAATGTTGGATATTGGATTGTCGCCAGCCAGCAGCACCAAGGTGGGCGTCTGGCTTAGGCCCAGTTCCTGCAGTGCTCGCTGCAGATACTCCTTCGCCTGTGCTGTATTCGGACGGATTTTCTCGGGGGGGTATTCTTTGCGCAAAAGGTCGCTTTCGCCCATTAGCCAGCCCGGAAAAAGGGACACACCGGGTTCATAGCCCGGTAGCTTGGTAACCTTATAAACCAGTTCGTCCATGTCCAGCACAAGCTGTAGTGCCCGGCGGAAGTTCAGGTTGCCGGTCACGCGTTCTGGACGGTGATTGAATTCCATAAAGAAGACCACGCCGTCCCGGTGTTGACGAATTTGCCAGCCTAGGCGCATGGCTTCCGTGAGGTTTTCTGCCTGCAACCCTGTCGTAGCGATTTTCGAATCTTTGAAAAAGTTGAGTGAGGCGTTGGCATCGGAGGTGATGTAGGGCACGTGGATGGTGTCTAGGTGAATTTCATCCTGATTCCAAAAGTGCGGGTTGCGCTCAAAGGTCATGCTGGATCCGTGGATCCAGCGGCTTATTTGAAATGGACCGTTGTATAGAAGCTGATCTGCGTCGGCTCCGTAGCGGCCCTGAGTGGCGTTATAAAAGTCTTCGCGAATGGGTAGAAATGTTGGGAATACCAGCATCTTGTCAAAGAAGGGTACGGGTCGGGCCAGTTCTATCACCAGCGTGTGTGGGTCCGGTGCGTTTACTCCCAACTCACTCGGGTTTAGTTCACCGCTGTTGACGGCTTCCGCGTTTTTGATAGCGAACAGCAAGAACGCATACTGTGATGCGGTTTCTGGCTTGAGTGCCGTTTGCCAGGCAAATACAAAGTCCTCTGCAGTGACCGGTTTACCGTCACTCCACTTGGCATTCTTACGCAGCCAAAAAGTGGCATGGGTGGGTGTCACTTCCCAGCGCTTCGCCACGGCGCCTTCTAAGCGGTCGTCCAGCCCCATGCGCACCAACCCCTCCATCACATGGCCCAGTACCATGCCTGAAATTGAGTCAGTAGCACGACTGCTGTTCAGTTGAGGGGGTTCTTCGCGAATGATGATGGAGACGCTATTGTTCTTAACGTCAATGCCGCTGACATCTAGGTTAGTACCGCTTAAGGCGCTGCCGGCGTAGTGCAAGGCGATCATCAACAGCGCTACCCCAGCAATTGCCAGAGTAAAAAGCTTGGCCAGTTGGCCATTGGGGGAAGGAGTGCTAATGACGACGGTCCTGCTAACTGTGCCGCAAATAGTGGCTCAAAACGTCAGGCTTTCCAATCCGGGTTCACCCCAGAATGTCGATCAGTTCGTCTGCCTCAGCAAATTGCTGACTACCCGCTCCAGATGCATGAGCGAGTTACACTCTTCAACTTGATGGGAGTAGGCACCGTATTTACGCATTTCTGAATCACCCGTGTTCCAAGCAAGCTTCGCCTCAGGATTCAGCCAGATCACCCGTTTGGAGCGGTCATAAAGTTCTCTCAACACTTCCGCGTGGGCTTCACCGTGATTGTTCCGGGCATCGCCTAAGATGATGATGGTAGTGCGATTGTCTACGTCGTCGAGGCAAAGCTTCTTAAAGTCCAGCAGTGCTTGGCCGTAGTCTGTGGAGCCGCCACTGTAGTCGTGGAGAGTCTTGGCAATGGCGTCTTCGATCTTGTTGCGATTGAACAGTTCGGTGACTTCGGCCAAATCCGAAGAGAAGGCGAAGCTGCGAACCTTGGGCATGACCTCATCCATACTGTAGAGGAACATGAGCATAAAGCGGGCGTAGTTGGCCACGGAACCGGAGACGTCGCAAATAGCAAAGACCTTGGGCCGGTCTACTTTGACCGACTTCCAGTACAGGTCAAAAATCGCACCGTCGTAAGACATGTTGTTACGCAGGGTCTTGGGCACATTCAGTTGGCCTCGCTTAAAGACTTTGCGACGGCGGCTGTGCAGGGTGCTCAGCTTTTTCGCCATCTTATAAACCATTTCCTAAATCAGTCGGAAATTGAGATGCTCAACGTTTGAGAGCTTAACCGAGCGCAGCATTTCCTCGCGTAGACGCTTGCCGGATACGTCGGCATTGAGCATGAACTGTTGCTCTACATAATCTCGTACTTGTTCACGCAGAAAGTCTCGCCGTTGTTTAAGTTGCTGTCCCAGACGGCGCGCAGGCACTCGGGAATCTACCCGCAGATCGCTGATTTCTCGGTTCAGATCCGGTAGCCCCATATGATCCATGATGCGTCGGGCGTACAAACCTTTCTGGGTAAAGATCTGAATTTCTCGAACGTTGGTGGCCTCGCCGGCTTCTGCCATGGACTGGGCTAGCTCGACACGAGAGTCGGACATCAGCAGTTTGCCCAAATGCGAGTTGGCCTCGGTGATCTCGCCTGGACCTAGGTCAGCTTCTTCCTCTTCCTCGTACAGGTTATTTAGTTTCGCCTTAGACTTGGACTTCTTCTTACCCTTGTTTTGCATCTGGGGGTCGCCGCCGGCACCGCCGCCTTCGCCATCTCCACCCTCGCCGCTTTCTTCGCCTTCTTGCTCCCCTTGCTCTGGGTTTGCATCTGCTGAGGCATCACCGCGCACGTCCTGAAAGCGGAAGAAATTGTCGAAGCACGCGTCGAAGGTTTCTTTTTCGTCAGCGGTCTTGGGTAGCACCATGGACAAAGAGCGTTTGAGATGGGCCTTGTCGCTGTAGCCCACTAACTCCACCGCGCTGATGGCATCGAGGGTTTCCGCAGTCGATACCCGTACTTCGGCATTGCGCAGGGCGCGTATGAAGTTGCTGATGGTGCGATCCATGCCCATAACTGCTTCCTACCCGCTTACCTTGGCAGTCAACGCCGGTACTTCGCTCTTCACGTTATCAATGTCTTCCTGAAACTTGAGAATGACATTGAGGGTGTCTTTTACCATGTTGGGATCCAAGGCCTCAGCGTGGAGTAGCACCAAGGTGCGCGCCCAGTCGATGGTCTCGGAGATGGCAGGCATCTTCTTCAGATCAAGGTTGCGCAGCTCGTGGATGAAGGCAACCAGTTGCTTTTGCAGAGCTGGCGGAATTTCCGGTACCCGGGCGCCAATGATGCGCTGTTCGATATCCAGGTCAGGGAACGGAATGTACAGGTGCAGGCAGCGACGCTTCAGCGCATCTGAAATTTCGCGGGTGTTGTTGGAGGTCAAAAACACCAGCGGTGGTTCCGCGGCGGCCTTAATGGTGCCGATCTCTGGAATGGATAGCTGGTAGTCGGACAAGATCTCCAGTAACAGCGACTCGAACTCGTGGTCTGCTTTGTCGATTTCGTCGATTAGTAGGATGCAGCCGTCTTCCTCTTTCAGCGCTTTCATCAGTGGGCGCGGTTCAAGGAATTCTTCGGAGAAAAAGATGTCGCCGAAGTTGTGCAGCTGCTGGACAGATTCTCTGAAGCCCTTGGCATCGCCAAGTACCTCGTTCAGGGCCTCTTTCAACACTTGGGTGTACAGCAACTGTTTGCCGTATTTCCATTCGTAGATTGCCTTGGATTCGTCCAAACCTTCGTAACATTGCAAACGAATCAGCGGCAGGGCGAACATCTCAGCAGCGGTCTTTGCCAGTTCGGTCTTGCCTACCCCGGGAGGTCCTTCAATCAAAATGGGCTTGCGCAGTTGGTAGGCCAAAAAAACCGCTGTGGCGATTTCGTCACTGCAGATGTACCGGTGTGCTTCAAAAGACGCCTGCAGGGATGCCACAGATTCCGCCAGTTTTTCGATATCCCCCATGATGATCCTTATCTTGGTGCTAGTTGCTGATGCTGGTTAAAGTTGTTCTGTTGCGCCGCCCCAAGGGGACTCTTGGCTCCGCTGATGCCCTTTGCGCAAAGCCATCGATTATCCATTTGCAGCGCCCTGTTGTATAGCGACACCGAACTTGTGCCCGGGTCGGCCTTGTGATTAAGACCGGACTTGGGGTCGAGCCCTTGCGGGATGGAATCGGTGCTAGGCGATTGAGCTAAGGCTCCCAAGCAGGGCGATTAGAGCCTGATTGCTATCCAAGCCCTGAGTGTCCAGGGTGATATGAGCATAGTCTTCGTACAGTGGGACCCGTTCTGATGCTACGTCTTCCAAGGTCTGGCCCGCAGGCGCTGCGATGCCCCGATCTGCCATGTTGGCGATTCGAGGAACCAAGGTTTCGACGGGACAACGCAGATACACCACGACGCCTAACGAAGCGAGGTGGTCCATGGCGTTGGCGCTGTAAACAGCGCTACCGCCGGTGGCAATGACGGTAGCGTGGCAGCTCAGGTCTAGGATGACCCTTGCCTCCAGTTGGCGAAGGGCAAGATAACCTTGGGATTGCATGTATGTGGCCAAGGTTTCTCCGGCGCGACGCTGGATCAGTAAGTCAGTGTCTACAAAGTCGTAGCCCAAGGCTTTGGCCAGCAGCACTCCAAGAGTGCTTTTACCCACCCCGGGCATGCCAATAAGAACAATGTTCTCGCGCTCATCTCCTAGGGGCTTAGATTGGCTCATGGATTTTTCGGCTCTGTGTTAGCTAAATTGGGACTAGCTAAAGTAGCCATAGAGCAAAATCTGAAAGGCGATGAGGGCAGTGGCCCACCAACGCAGATCTCGCCAAGTCTGTCCCGAATACTCCTCGGGTACGACAGCCGACTTGGGGATGGTCCAGACCCCTATGCCGAGAATTAAAAATAAGGCGACGGAAATGTAGTTGGCCCAGACGACGGGTAGCTCCATATCAAAGTCTCCTATGTGTCTTTACATGGCGGGTGTTCATCGTCCCCTCCAAGGTGAATAGGTTAAGTTTTCTAAGTGTTCATCGCTGTGCGGCTCGGTAAAGCCGCTAACGATCCAAAGTGTCGGAAGGGCGTAGCAAAAGCTGAAAAACGCCACATAAAGCAGATTCAATTCCCACACTACCGAAAGAAGGGCGGCCAGAACCACACCGCTTACCAAGGTGAAGATACCTGCCATCGGGGTGGCTCGTCGCGTCAGCGCACCGAGGAGCAGCAAGGCCAGCATGGGGCCTTGAAAGAGAGACAGCAGGAATTGCAGAAAGTTAAAAATGCCGCCAAGGTCGCCGATGTAAGGAGCGATAGACATGGCGGTCAGCAGCAGGGCCAAGGTTAGGAAACGGCCGATCTTCAGGTCCGAATCCGGATCGTGATTTTTTATCAACACATGGCGAATGTCTCGGGTAATCATCAGTGCCGTGGAGTTAATGCTAGAGTCGATAGAAGACTGCAGGGCGGCAATGATGGCGACAAACATCAAGCCCGAGACACCAACCGGGAGCACGTTTTTAATCACCCACGGCAAGGCCATATCTGGGTAATCGATTTCGGCCATCATCACCAATGCCAGCAGGCCCGGAAAGACGATGAGCACGGGCACGAAAGTCTTGGCCAGGGCTGCGAACATCATGCCGGCGCTGGCATCCCACTGACTTTTAGCGCCCAGCGTGCGCTGTAAAATGGCCTGACCGCCCACCCAGTAAGCGGGTGATAGCACCAGGCCCAATCCCAAAATCACACCATGCCAGGGGTAGCTTTCGTGGTCCGCCGGCAGATAGGCGCTTAAATGAGTGGGGTTCGCGGCCGTTAGTTTGCTGACAAAGCTCTCTGCCCCACCGGCGTCGCTGATGCCGATGGCTACGATGATTAGGCCGCAGACGAACATGATGCAGACTTGAATGCTGTCGGTAATGGCCACGGCTCCGAGGCCACCGGCGATACTGTACAGGCCCACTACGGTTCCTGATGCCAAAATCCCGAGCCAAATCGGCCAGCCCATAAAAGTTTCCAGTGTGATGGCTAAGGCCCACATGGCCACGCCCATGGCGAATACGGAAACAGTGGTAACGATTAGGGCAGCCACAACGCGCACGGCTTGGTTGTAACGCAGGCCAAGGTATTCGGCAATGGAGTAAACCCCGGCGCGCCAATACAGGGGAATGAAAATCAGCGAGGCGATGATCATGGCGGGGATAGCGCCAATCCACTCGAAATTCGCCTGTGCGATACCAATGCTATAGGCGTTGCCAGAGGCACCGATGTAGCCGTTGGTGTCGACATTGGTGCCGATGATTGAGAGGCCGATG
>JAQWIX010000027.1 GCA_029248675.1 Pseudomonadales bacterium
CAAGACCAGTAAAGCAATTAGCAAAATGACAGGTTTCGCGCCAAACCAGCGCTCAGCACCATGAGCCATTTGGCCGGTTGCCCCACCGATGAGTTGGAGCAGGCACCAAATCCACCCAAAGTGCAGGAGCGTTAGTTCCAACTCCACCCAAACCCGTTGCATCAGCCAAATTGCCAGCATATTCACCAATGGCCAGAGACATAGAGCACCCAGCAAACGCCGCATAAAGACCGACTGCTGCCATAAAGACAGCAGCACTGAACGCATGTTCGCCCACTCAGCCGCCACGCTGGTGAGGCTAGCCTGCCGCCCCGGCGGTTCACGCAGCAGCAAAGAGGCGGCGAGCACCAGTAAACCGCAGCCGGTTTGTACCGCAATAACCAAGGCTATACCGTCAAACAACAGCAGCGCCGTGGCAGAAAGCGATGCCAACCCCTCGGCGGCCATGCCAATGACAAATAAGTTGCGAACCGCACGATTCGTTCGCTGGGGTTGTTCTTTGTGCAAGGCCTTCTCGGAATCGTAAAGCAGGGCCAGATCCGCCCCGGACAACAGGGAAGACCCCAGCCCCATCAGCACTTCAAAGACGACGAGGCCGGCAAAGTCCTCGACAAGGAGCAGGAGTATCCAGCCAGCAGACCAGAACACACCACCCAAGCGCAGTACGGCTACTCGACCAAAACGGTCAGCTAGGTAGCCCGACGGCAGTTCCATAGCCAAGATGACCACGGCATAAACGGACTCCAGCAAGAAGATCTCTCGTAGATCCTGACCGTAAAACGCAAAAAACGGCACGAGAATCGGCGCAATCAACATAAAGCGTTGAGCAGCCCTCAAGCAAAGCACCAGGCGCAGGTTGCGCCGCAAGGCACTTTTGGGAAAAGTCGTTTCGATCGGTTTTATTAGTGAAGGAAGATTGTTCATTGTGGATCCTTGTCACTTGGCCCTTACAGGCGGTCTTGGACCCAAAAAGCAAAAAACCCGAAGGCTTTCGCTCTTCGGGTTTTGCATTGGTTTACTAAATCAATGCTTTAACCATCCGAGCTTCCCGCACAGGTCACGGCGTCAAAATGGGTTGGTATGTAAACGGCAGCCACATAACGAGCAACCAAGTAGCCAGCGGACACGGGCGCACACCACTGGCCCGCCATGCCCAGCGGTTTATCGCTTACAAAAATTAACGTCGTGTGATCTTTCATCTGCGTCTCATTTGGGTATCAAACCCATTAGTTAACTCACAGGAGACCGGCCTCGGATCCCGTGGAGCGCATAACTTAACCAGAAGTTTGAGTAAGAACATGGATCCCAGACCAACGGTCTGCAAAAGAAGACAAGCGGTCTATGCTTGCAACGTGAATGTTGGGTGCTCAACAGGAAGGTGTGCTGCGAAAAAACCGTGTCCATTGGACTGGCCATAGCCATGCCACTGCCGCGTTTGGCCTATTAAGGGAAGAGTGGGAGGAATAGCGAAAAGCTCGCTACTCCGTCGCCTCTTGATTTTCCGTCAGCCCCAACCAAGGCCTGAGATAGTGCACGGCCACATAAATTGGCCCAGTATCCAGGGCCGCTACGACGAGTTTGAACACATAGCCTGAGGCAATGAACACCATAAGCTGTGGCCAGATGGGCTCGTCGGCATTTACCGGCAACGCGGCGGCATAGAAGTGTGTGACCAGAATCACCGCCGTGGTATCAACGATTTGGCTGACCATGGTAGAGGCGTTATTTCGCAACCACAGGTGTTTGCCATTGGTCAGACGCTTCCAGAAATGAAAGAGGCGCACGTCGCAGAGTTGAGCGGCAAGATAGGCCACCATGGACGCGGCGACAGCGCCAAAGGCCAGTTCGCGGATTTCGAAAAATGTAGGTTCTCGTCCAGCCGCATCCAGCAAGGGCTGACCATTGGCATCCAAATCAAAGCCCGGCAGCACCCCGCCCAACCAAAGTAAAAAGATGACCCAGGCGTTAAGAAGCACGCCCATCCAGACCATGTCCCTGGCCTTCTTCTCCCCATACAACTCACTGATCAAATCGGTGCAGATAAAGGTCACGGGATAGGGCAGCACGCCGATGGCTACAACCATGGGAATGTTGAAGCCGAACACTTCGAAGGACAGATCAAGGAACCGGCTGATACCCAAAATATTGAGCATGGCCAGAGTGCCAAGAAACATTCCAGACAAAATCAAAAATAGCCGCTGACGTCGCTTTTCGTAGACTTGTGCAGTGACAGTCATGGTGGATTCCCTTTTACGGGCTGATGGGTCTCAGCCCGTTTCTGCTCCCAGCGTTAACGAGGGTTACTCAGCCACTGTTGATTTACGCAGTTGTCCAAACCACCACTGCCTAGGTACTTGACGATGACCTCGCCGCCCTTGAAGCGCATGTCGTGGACACTCTCCGGGGTGTAAAAAGCCGAGTGCGGCGTGATCAACAGACGATGATCAATCCATTCTTCGTCTGCGGCCCAAGCCTTGATCAACGGATGATCGGGATTAGCCGGCTCTTCTGGCAACACATCCAGACCCACTGCCTGAACGTGATCCGCGCGCAGGGCTTCGTACAAACCGTCTAGGTCAATGATGGGCCCCCGGGCGGTATTCACAAGAATCAGACCGGGTTTGGAATGAGACAATACCTCGGCGTTGATGAGCTTTTGCGTAGCCGCCGACAGCGGCAGATGCAGACTGACCACATCGCACTGCCCGAAAAGCTCTTCCAAAGAATGAACCCGGCGGATGCCTACGGCCAGCTCTGCGCCATTTTCTCGATAGGGGTCGTACATGACCACATCCATGCCAAAGGCTTTGGCCCGCAGTGCCGCGGCAGTACCAATGCGGCCGAGACCGACAATGCCAAAGGTGCAAGCAGACAGTCGTTTACCAAATGGGTTCAAAGCGGGACGCCACAGACCGCGAGGGTCTTGCTTCAACTCTCTCGTATGAAAGGTAATCCCCTTCATCAACGACAACATCAAGGCCATGGCGTGATCCGCCACCTCTTGGGTACCGTAATCGGGCACGTTGCACAGAGGGATGCCCATCTCAGCCCAAGCCTTGCCATCAATGTTGTCGAAACCGACTTTGGGCGTCACAAAAATTCGGCACTTAGTCATTTTCTGACGATATTCTTCGGGAATGTCGTTCACGCTGACCACCGCGTCGCAGTTTGCCCATTGGTCATCGGTAACATCGGTGTAACGTTCGCAAAATTCGGCGCTGTGACCAGCCACACTGGACTCTTCGATATGACGTCCGTCAGGCCAACGCATTGCAGGCCATAAAATTCGATAGCTCATAGTTCTTCCCTCTGATAATGCTCGAGCTGAGCCGAGTCCCTCAATGGTACGTTTTCGTCACTCGTTTTTCGCCGACTTTTTTGGTGACTATTTCGGCGTTTCAGCTCCCCAGACGACTCTAGGGGCACGAAGCTCAATAAGATGCTACTTGCCCAGCACAGACTCTGCCAGCAACGCGACGCTGTTTCGCAACTGCGCATCGGGCAAACCAGATAAGCGCAGTCGGGTGACGACCATATGAGTCATACCCAACGTTTCTTGATAACGCTGAATACCGTCCCGAACAAAGGCCGGATCGCCGATCAAGGTCCAGTCATCCAGAGTTTCACCGGGCTGTAGCCGAGAATTCTCCGATTCTTGTTCAAGACGTTGACGCAACTGAGCGACCTCAGCAGCGTCACGGCTGACATAGACCGTACGCATCAGCGGAACAATCCCAGCGGGCTTCACACCTTCCGTTACCGACGCCTGACGGTGTTGGGCGTAGTTATCTGCCAGAGTTTTAAGGCTTTCCATAGGAGATGAAAGATAAGGCAACCCCATGCGACCGGCTTGGGCCAAAGCCTTAGGCCCAAAGGCCGCCACCCAGATTGGCGGATGCGGCCGCTGCACGGGTCGAGGATGCACCATTACAGCATGCTCGGGGTCGCCATCCAGAGAGATCGCCTCACCAGACCACGCCTTCTGCATTAGATCCAAAGTCCAGGCAAAGATCCGCCGTTTTTCTGCAACGGGCACATGGAAAGCACGCAACATCTCCGGGGCGTAGCCTCGCCCAACCCCCAACAGCACGCGGCCGCCGCTGAGTTGATCCAACACGGCTACTTGTTCGGCGGCCTGCAGCGGATTGCGCAGGGTTAACAAGTACGATGTGGTGGCCAACTGAATACTGCTGGTTGAGGTTGCTGCGCTGGCGAGCAACATCAGCGGATCCGGCAATGCACCGTCACCAAAGTGGTTTTCTGGTAGCCAGAAAGATTGATAGCCATTGGCCTCAGCAAAGGCCGCCTGATCGCCAATGCTCGCCGCTGTAGGGGGATTGAGATGCCACGGGGTAATGCCTAAATGTAGCGTCACAGAATGTCTCGCCGCTGGACGATTAACATGGCCACCATGGTGGCCTCTACAGCGCTTAAGTGCCGGGCAAAAGCGAAGTCTTGATAGAGCGGATCGTCTTTTAGCAGGATGCAGCGTATCGCCTCCTTGCCTGTACCTCCGCAACGAAATTCAACGCGGTCACCAAAGTTATTTCCAGCAACACCGTATTCGCCAAAAGCGTTGCCAGAAGCTTCGTTTTCGTCTGATTGAGCTGGCTGCCAAAATGCCGTCCACTCAGCGGGCATTCCGCTAATTTCGCTGCTGACCGCGACAATCGTCTGACGGGCACTTAAAAAAAGCAGCTGAGATAACGCCTCATCTACATCTGCTCCGGCGATATCCTGAACTTGGACCAGCACCGATTGGCACAGACTATCACCGCTGGCCTCCAAACGCTGGGCATCCACTGGGTATCGATCAAAGGGGTCTTGGAGGGAAAAGGACCACCAGCGTCCGGTGTACACCGGCACCACCCGAGACGGCGTTGACACATCCTGAATGTGGCTGATCAAGGAACCCAGAGCCTCTAAGCGCTGTCGCTGATGAGACTCGACAACCAATTGACTGGTCAGATCATGGAACCGCGAATTGAACCGCGTGTCGAACATTCCCCAAACGGCTTCACTGTCATTCTGGGTTAAATCGAGATAATTCCAACGAAACATGCGGCCGAAGAATGAACCCTTGGCGCGAGCGGCGTTTGCTCGAACCACATAACGCATATCAAGAGTCGACAGAGGATTTATTGCCATGGACGAATCGGCTTCTTGCCAATAGGGCAGGCATCGGCTGATTTGCTTAGCCGACAAAAATGTTAGCTGCTGGTGCAGTTCCGGCTGATACGCCTGGGTAGGGCTGCTAGCCAGCAACGCAGCAATAAGGAGGACGCTCCTCAAGGGCATGCACTTCTTCATCTGTTTTCAGCTCATCTAGTAGGCAGGCTATGGTCTTTCCCAAACCGGGCCAAATCACCTCGGGAACCAGTTGCACGGCAGGTTTAAGGACAAACAGGCGATCTACCGCTCGAGGGTGCGGCAGGGTAAAGACGTCACTTTCTCGGACCTCGTCATCGAACAACAATAAATCCAAATCCAACTCCCGGGGGGCGTTACGCTGGTATTTTTCTGCGCGGCCAAATTCTCGTTCAATGGCCTTGAGTTCTTGCAGCAGCGCTTCCGGCGCCAGATCCGCCTTTGCTTCAAAGGTCACCGCAGCATTAACAAAGTCACCGGATCCGGGCGGACAATTGACCGGCGACGTGCGAAACATTTGGGACGCTCGCAAACTGCTTGGCTGGGCGAAAGTCACCAGTGCCTCGATAGCTGCGACAACGATGTCTGTGGATTCTCCCTGATTGGATCCCAGCCCAACTAATACCATTACCCAAACCGTCCTTGTTTACGAGAGATTATGCCTAAGGCCCATGGTAGCACTGTGAAAAGCGTGGGGGTTAAATTCCGCGACCAACCTGCGCCCGTGCCAATGTGATCCGGTAGTAATCCCAGTCCGCGTTTGGCACCATCGACAATGTCGAGCCAACACTGCGGCTCGGGCATTTGAACAAGCAACGAGGGGAAACAGATGAAAGCAGCCGTTCTCAGAGAGATCAACAAACCGTTAGAAATTGAAGACGTTCAGCATGGTAAGCCCGGGCCACGCGAGGTTTTGATCCGCACCGCCGCCGCTGGTGTTTGCCACTCTGACCTACACTTCCAAGACGGCTCCTACCCCTACATGTTACCGGCCATTCTCGGACATGAATCCGCCGGCATCGTTGAAGCCGTGGGTTCAGACGTGACCTACGTGAAACCCGGCGACCACGTCATTACCTGCTTATCGGCCTTCTGCGGCCATTGCGAGCCGTGTCTCACCGGCCGCATGTCCTTGTGCAGCGAGCCAGAGCTTCAGCGCGGCGAGGACGAACCCAGTCGATTAGCCAAAGGCGATGAAAAAATCGCCCAGTTCCTCAACCTTTCTTCGTTTGCCGAGTACATGCTGGTGCATGAGCACACAGTGGCCAAAATCCGTGAAGACATGCCCTTGGACATAGCCGCTTTGATTGGCTGTGGCGTCACCACCGGCGTTGGCGCAGTCATACACACGGCCAAGGTAGAAGCAGGCAGTACCGTCGCCGTCATCGGCTGTGGTGGCGTCGGCCTATCGGCGGTCAACGGCGCCGCTCTAGCTGGAGCCTCCCGCATCATCGCCGTGGACATGGTGCCCAGTAAACTAGAACTGGCGCGGAAGTTTGGTGCGACAGATGTGGTCAATGCCTCAGAGTGTGACCCGGTGGAAGCCATCCGCGAGCTGACATCCGGCGGCGTACATTACTCCTTCGAGGCCATTGGTTTGGCGGCAACGGCGCAACAAGCGTTCAAGATGCTCCGCTTTGGCGGTACCGCCACCATCATCGGGATGATTCCAGTGGGCACCATGGTGGAGTTACATGGGCCTGAGTTTTTGATGGAGCGAAAAATGCAAGGATCCAACATGGGTTCAAATCGCTTCCGGGTCGATATGCCACGCTTTGTTGAACTCTATCTACAGGGACGGCTGCATTTAGACGATTTGATCTCCAAGCGCATTCGGCTGGAGGATATCAACAAAGGCATGGATGACCTACGCACAGGCGAGGTGGCTCGTAGCGTTATCATGTTCGATCAGTAGCCCCAGATTAGTGGGATAACTACCTAGCGAATTACCACGTAGTAGAAGCGACTGTTGCGGAATATTCTCAGCAACAGTTGCCGAGAGTCTCGACGCACCGCGTCGCGCAGGGTGGCGATATCTTCAATGGCCACCCGATTCGCACCAACAATGACATCCCCCGGACGCAGACCAAAGGCGTAGGCAGGACTGCGATTGGCAACCTCGGTAGCCACCACCCCGGCCCCTGGCATGGTTTCATCGCCACCGCGCAAATTCTGCAGTTCCACCCCACGCAGCCAAGGCGTCAGGCTCTTACCTGCCACTGCCTGCTGTTGATCGGCGACAATGCGCAACATGGTGCTGGCCTGCTCACCCTGACGAACGTATTGCACCGCCACCTCATCACCAATAAACATGGTAGCCGCTTGAGCTGAGAAATCCGCCACACTGACGATGGGGTTTTCACCCATTTGCACGATGACGTCCCCCGGCTCCAGTCCCGCCTGCTCCGCTGAGCTGCCTTTTTCAACGTCTACGATCACGACTCCTTGAGGCATGCCGCCGGCAGATATCACGCCAAAGGCGCGAGCCAGCTCTCGGTTTAACGGCTGGACAATGGCACCCACAAAACCTCGGTTCACTTCGCCTTTTTCGATGAGCTGAGCGGTGACCGCGCTGACCATGTTGGCGGGAATGGCAAAGCCAATGCCGATGTTGCCACCGGAGGGCGCAAAAATAGCGGTATTGATACCCACCAAGCGACCATGGAGGTCCACCAAGGCTCCGCCAGAATTCCCCGGGTTAATGGGCGCGTCGGTTTGGATGAAGTCTTCGTAGCCTTCGATTCCTAAACCGCTTCGGCCCAGGGCACTGACGATGCCTGAGGTTACGGTCTGATTCAGGCCAAAGGGATTGCCAATGGCCACCACAAAGTCACCCACGCGAAGCCGTGCGCTGTTGGCATACTCGATGGCCGTTAGATCTTCAGCCTCCACTTGCAGCAGCGCCAGATCCACTTCGGGATCGGTACCGATAAGGGTCGCCTCCAGCGTTCTACCATCAGACAAACCAATGCTGATTTCGTCAGCACCCTTAACCACGTGGGCATTGGTGACGATGTAACCCTGGCCGGAGTCAATCACCACACCGGATCCCGCGCTTTGAGTACGCCGATAGCGTTGGCGGCTCTTGGGTACATTGAAGAAGCGTCGAAAAAACGGGTCCTCCAGCAATCGATTACTCTCTCGCACCACCGAGCGTGTGGCGATGTTTACAACTGCCGGATTCACCCGCTCCAGCATATCCGCCAAACTGGGCAGAGGCTGAAGCGAACCCGGAGCACCCGACGATGGCACCGCGGAAGGAAAGGACACGGGCATAATGCCAGCCATGGGCTGAGCCGATGGCAGAGCCGCCTTAACGGCGGCATCACCACTAACATTCACGGGCCAGATCAGGACATAAAGACACAGCAGCACAAGCCGCAAACGGCCTGTAAAAGAAGATTCCGATTTATGTGTCATGTTTCCATCCTGCCACCGATAGCCTTCCCAAACTCAGCTTCCATTGCCCTGCGCCTGCTGCTCTGGCGTCACATCGCGATAGGCCGCCACCGAGACCCCAGAACTGGCGCTGATCACGATAACTAAGGCAACCAAGGAAACGGCTAAACCAGCCAGATACGCGTAAGTATAGGTAGCACCTGAGGCCGCATCAAAGATCATACCCATGCCGTAAGGACCAAAGGCTAGACCCAGAACGCTGATGGCATTTGCACGGGCAAAAACCCGAGCGTAGATCTGTGCCGGATAAATTTCCGCCAGCCACAGGGGCTGGGTCATCAACAAATTGCCAACGCTGAGACCAAACAGACCCGCGGCCAGCACCGCGAAGGTACCGCTAGGCGCCAGCGCAATGCAGGTCAGCCCTAAGGCCTGTAAACACACATTGCCAATGGCGAACCGCCGAATGGGAATACGAGTAACCAACCAGCCCCCGATAAAGCGCCCGCTGATACTGCAAATGGAAAGCGCTTGAACCGCATAGGCCGCGGTTTGAAAATCAGCGATGAGCGCCACGCGACTGTACAGATGAGCAATGCCGCCTACTTGGGCAGCCATGATGAGCACATATGCCCCAGCCATAAGCAAGTAGAATCGACTGTTCACCGCAGATGTGAATAGCGCCGCATTGTTAAGGGATGCTTCGGCACTTGGCTTGATTAGCGCACCGGGGGCTTGGCGAATCAGCAGCGACAAGGGCACAAGAACGATGACCAGCAGCAGTCCTAGCATTGGCATGGTCTCCCCAACCCCTTGGGTGTTGAGCAACCAAGCAGAGATCGGCGTCAGAACCACACCGCCCAAGGATAGGCCTGTGGATGCTATTGCTAACGCCATGGACCGCTGAGGCCCGGGGAACCACTGAGTGATCAGCATTGTCGCAACGACAATGGATACACCGGCATTGCCAATACCAAATAGCGTAAACAGCAGATATACCTGCCACACTTGGGTTGCTTGGCCTACGCTGCCAAGAGCCAGACCACTGATCAGCGCCCCGCCGATCATGATGACTCGAACGTGGTAGCGACTCAGCAGCGAAGCCACATACAGACCAGCAATCCCGCCCACCACAAAAAACAAGCTCACCGCAAAAGAAATCTGGGCAACCGGCGCCAGCAACTCTGCAGACAGCCGATTGATGTAAACCGACATATTGTAAAAACCCAGCCCGGAGCTGACGGTTTGCACCAACAGCATGACAGCAACAATGACCCAACCGTAACGGTCCGCCTTATGGGATGGGGGCGTGTCTTGGGGCATAGGATTGTCCATTTAATTGTCGAACTCCGACGCGACTCGGGTTTGCGCAGCCGACCACTATAGAATCCGACCCTTGAAACGTCTATGTTGGCTCGCTTGGGCCAGCACCCGGAAATGCTGCGAAATAAATAACTCAACAAGGAATCGTCGTGGAACTGAAAGACAAAATTATCGTTGTGACGGGTGGCGCCAGCGGAATTGGCCGGGAAATGTGCTTGCGTTTTGCTGAAGAAGGCGCCGCCAAAGTCATCGTCGCTGATCTTAACGGCGACGGCGCCCAAGCAGTAGCCAAGGAAATTGGCAGCGTTGGACACGCGGTAGATGTGCGCAACGAGCAGGACATCATCAAGCTCATCGATGACACCGAAAGCCAATTTGGTCCCATCGACTTGTTCTGCTCCAACGCCGGCATACTCATCGGCAAGGACATTTTTGAACCCGATGACGTGTGGCAGGCAATTTGGGAGGTCAACACCATGTCTCATGTTTGGGCCGCCAAACACTTAGTCCCCCGCATGATCGCCAGAGGCGGTGGCTACCTACTAAACACCGCTTCTGCCGCCGGCCTACTCAGTCAGATCGGATCCGCTACCTACGCGGTGACCAAACACGCAGCGGTGGCCTTGGCCGAGTGGCTGTCCATTACCTACGGCGATCAAGGCATCAAGGTGTCTGTCTTGTGTCCTCAAGCGGTTCGTACGGCGATGACGGCGGATGGCGCCGGCGTGGCAGCAGTGGACGGTATGATCGAACCGGAACAGGCGGTGAATGCTGTTGTGGAAACCCTGCGAGAAGAACGCTTCCTAGTGCTGCCGCATCCAGAGGTTGCCGAATACATGCAGCGCAAAACGTCAGACTATGACCGCTGGCTTAAGGGCATGCGTCGGCTGCAGGGTCTCTACGTGGAGGCCCAGTAAGCCTCAGCCTGCTTCGGCGTCGAGATAGCCGTTAAGGCGCAGGGCCTCAATCAGGCCAACCAAGATCAGGTCTGATACCACATGATCAAACAGATCTTCTCTGTGAAATAAGTTGGCGAAACCGCCGGTGGCAATAACCAACGGCGGCTCATCGGCGAATGATTCGGCACTTATACGTGAAACCAGCTCTCGCACCATACCCACATTGCTCCAGTACAAACCACTTTGAATGCTCTCTGTCGTGGTCTTACCTACGGCGGTGCGTGTGGGTTTGATTTCCACCGAGGGCAGCTTGGCGGTCTTTGCCTCCAACGCCTCCATGGCCAGACGGATACCGGGCATGATGTTGCCCCCGAGAAATACTCGATCCTTTGTGATGGCGCACACGGTCGTTGCGGTACCGAAGTCCACTACCACTAGGTTGCGATCTGGGAATAACTTGATGGCCCCCATGGCGTCGGCGATGCGATCGCTGCCAACTTCTTTAGGATCTTTGTAAGCAATCTTCAAACCGGTCTTTAGGCCAGGCCGTAGGATCATCGGCTCTAAGCTAAAGTACTTTTGACAGCAAGACCTCAGGGTGTAGTTCAGCTCAGGAACCACTGACGAAATGGCCACGATTTGTACCGCCTCGGGATCAACCCCATTCTCCCGCAAAGCGCTACGCAAAAACACGCCAATCTCATCCGATGTGCTTTGACCCGTGGAGGCATAGCGAAATTGGCTGATCAGCTCTTCCTGCTGAAACACGCCGCAGTAAATCTGACTGTTACCCACATCCAACACTAAAATCATGACGCTATTTCCTGAAGAACTTTGGCGGGACTGGTGACACTCACCGCCACATTATCGATCAAACGAACCGCCTGATCTGACTCACCCACCACCACGGCAGCGCACCGTCGTCCTCCAACGGTTTTGACGTAGGCCACGTCAAAGCCTGCCTGTGCCAAGTCGGCTGCCGCTTCACCGTCAGTCTCGGCTTGGCCAAGAAGACCATTGAAGCGTCCGGCCAGTTGTCTGGCTTGAGGACTCAACAGCAGGTTACGCGACGACATGGCCAGACCATCGGTTTCGCGCACAATGTCACAGCCCACAATCTGGGTGGGTATGAAAAACGTCGCGCACATATCCTTGATCAAGGTGTATTGCTGAAAATCCTTAAGACCAAAGTAGGCTCTGTCTGGACGCACCATGTTCAGTAACTTCATGACCACCGTCAACACGCCGGTGAAGTGTCCGGGTCGGTCGGAGCCGCAAAGGTCATTGGAAAACTCGTGCTCGCTGACCTGAAAGCGAAAATCATCCGCGTACATTTGCGAGTAATCCGGCAGAAGCACTACGTCTACTCCGGCATCCTTGGCTGCCGCCAGATCCGCCTCCAGGGTGCTGGGGTACTTGGCTAGATCGTTGGGATCGTTGAACTGGGTGGCGTTTACGTAGATAGAGAGCACGGTCCCGTCGTTTTGCCGAACACTTTCTTGCAGCAAAGACAGATGGCCTTCATGCAAGGCACCCATGGTTGGCACAAAACCCACACTACCGCTCATGGTGGTCCGTAGCTGCTGCCACTGGTCCATACAGTGCAGGACTTTCACCGATAAATCTCTTCGCAGTTTGGAAACGCTCCGGCACTGACGTCGTGGTGAAACGCGTTCACCGCGCCGCTTAACTGAGCATGACCGTCCAAATAATGCCGCAAGAACTTCGGTTTAAATTGAGGCTGCATGCCCAGCATGTCTTGTAGCACCAACACTTGGCCGTCTGTATGCACGCCGGCACCGATACCAATGGTTGGGATATCCAGGCTACGGGTAATTTGGCGGCCAAGATTCTGAGGCACGCATTCAAGTACTAGTGCAAAACAGCCCGCTTCCTGCAGAGCCATGGCGTCTTGATAAATTTTTTCGGCGGCGGATTCGGTTCGGCCCTGAACCTTATGGCCGCCCAAACCTTCAACGGATTGAGGCGTCAGACCCAAGTGACCCATCACCGGCACGCCGGATTCCACCACATGAGCAACGGTGTCCAACTGACCGGCTGCGCCCTCGATTTTGATGGCATTGCTGCCCGCCTGCATCAGTTCGCAAACGGCATCCAGCACCTCGTTGCGCTCTCGCCGAGCAGCCAAGAAAGGCATGTCGCCAACAATGAATTTATCCGGGGCGCCGCGCCGCACTGCTGCGATATGGGTGGCCATCATAGGCACTGTGGCGTGAACAGTGCTGCTAAATCCATGCATCACCATGGCCAAGCTGTCGCCCACAAGCAGGGTATCTAGGTCAGTGTCATTTAGTAGTTGCGCAGACCAATAGTCGTAGCAGGTCACCATGGAAATTTTTTCCGACGCGACCTTACGACGATGAAAATCGTGAATGTTCATCTTTTTCTCCGGTACCTGTCCTGATTCGTCGCGTGTTGCACGCTGTGAATCCCTTTCGGGCGGATCAAGTCCTATTTATGTATTTTGAGAAAACAGAGTTTTCTCGCCCCTCGGTTTTGTTGCGCAGGCCGGGTCAACCATCGATCTGCCGTCATCCCTCTTACGCTCTTGTAATACGCTCTTGTAATACGCTCTTAGCGTCTCGGTCTGGCGGCTGTGAAGCCCATAGATCCGAGCGCAGGGCAAAGGTAATCCAAGAACCTAGAAAAAATCAATAATGAAAAACAGTGAGATTTTGGTGAGCCCAAAACGATCCGTGAGCTGCCGGGCAGTCAGGGAAAAACCAAAGGCTTCTCTGCCCCAGAAGCGCTAAGGCTCAGGACTCAGAACGAAGTTGAGCAACCGCCCGCTTACTCAGCACTTTTACTAAATGGCTGCGGTATTCGGCGGAGGCGTGGATATCGCTGTTGAAGCCAACATCTGGCACGTCCACGGCATCCAAAGCCTCTTCGGTAAAGGAATTGTTCAGCGCATCTTCAAGTGCACAGGCGCGAAACGCACAGGGTCCAGCACCAGTAACACCCACACGGATGCCATTGTCGTGCTCTGCGATCAGAACACCCACAACCGCATACCCCGATGCCGGATGCCGGAACTTTTGATAGGTCGCTCGCCGAGGTATGGCGAAGTCTACGGCTACAACAATGTCTTCCGCAGCCAGCGCAGTTTCAAACAGGTC
The DNA here is from genome assembly GCA_029248675.1 of Pseudomonadales bacterium. Taxonomy (GTDB): domain Bacteria; phylum Pseudomonadota; class Gammaproteobacteria; order Pseudomonadales; family Azotimanducaceae; genus UBA4421. The sequence goes on from JAQWIX010000027.1 coordinate 13,910, forward strand.
ACGAAAAAAGTCTTCAACCGCAATCTGACGGTCTTGGGTATGAATCGTGGCTTGCAAACCCACCAACGCCGCAGGCCAATCTGCAGCGGGATCGCTGTTAGCGATAGAACCGCCCAGAGTGCCGCGGTTTCGCACTTGGTTATCGCCTATAGCACCGGCAACCTGTGCCAGCACGGGCAACTGTTCCAACACTAGGGCGCTATTGGCTACGTCATTGTGGCAGGTCAGTGCGCCGATCCGGATTTTGCCATCGCCATCCAGCCGTTCCACGCCCTGAAGCTCGGCCAAGCCGGATAAATCAATCAGATCCGAAGGCGCAGCCAAGCGCTGCTTCATGCTTGGAATCAGCGTCATGCCGCCGCTTAAGTACATGGGGTCTTCGGCTTGAGCAAAGAGTGACCGCGCGGAATCTAAACTGTCGGGTCGGTGGTAATCGAAGGAATACATCTACTAGGCCCCCTTCGCTTTCGACGACAATTCCGCCGCGCCCTTGGCCACGGCAGCCACAATGTTCTGATATCCGGTGCAGCGGCAAATGTTGCCTTCCAACCCATGACGAATGGCGTCGCTATCCAGTGGTTTGGATTGGGACTGGGCATCGGTTACCAGATCAATGGCCTGCATAATCATGCCAGGCGTGCAAAACCCGCACTGCAAGCCATGACAGTCCTGAAACGCCGCTTGCATTGGATGAAGGTCATCGGTGCTGCCGATGCCTTCGATGGTTACCACCTGGGCACCCTGAGCCTGAACCGCCAGCACTGAACAGGACTTCACCGCCCGACCGTCGAGATGCACCGTACACGCGCCACATTGGGAGGTATCACAGCCCACATGAGTACCCGTTAACCCAAGCTGCTCTCGCAGCACATTGACCAGCAACGTATTGGCGGCAACCTCTACATTCTGCACTTGTCCGTTTACGGTGATGGCAACGTTCATTGAATTATCTCTCCCCAAAACCCTTGGCTGGTTAAAGCGCCAGCACCATGGCTGTTATCAACACCACGAAGGCAGAGGCCCAAATTAACCCAAGGCCATCTGTCGCTCGAGGCTCAGTTGCCTCTCCATTGGTGGAGGCCTGGTCGGCGCCGCCAGCCCCATCGGTTTCGGAAGCATCGACTTGGGCACTTTGCGCTTGCGCAAAGTGTTTACTAAAGGCGGCAAAAAAATCGTCTGCCATTTTTGCTGCGGTGCCGTCAACCAATCGCGAGCCTACCTGTGCAAGCTTGCCACCCACCGACGCCTGTACTTGATAGGTGAGCAGCGTGCTCGGTCCTTCTGGTGTTTCCGCTAGCGACTTGAGCTGAACTTGAGCCTGTCCCTTGGCAACTCCGGCTCCGCCTTTCACCTCACCACTGAGGGTATAGCTGTTCGGGGCTTGCACGTCGCTCAAAGTCAGGGCTGCTTTAAACACGGCGTTGACTGGCCCAACCTTGGCTCGCACGGCGGCCTGCAAGTTAAGGGGATCGATCTGCTCGATATTCTCGCACCCGGGGATACTGGCCCCAAGCACCTCAGGATCGTTTAGTGCATTCCAAACGACCTGAATGTCCCCGTCTATCTTGTACTCGCCTTGCTGCTGCAATTTCTGTCCCAACGTCTGTTGTTGTCACCCAATACTATACTGGTTCGCCGAAGGCGGCAGCGCGTTCTAAACGGCTGGTCTCATCTGCGGCCAAGTATCTGCAGGCCAGCAACAACGCTGCAACGCTGAGCGCAAAGGCCCCAAGCCCCCATGTCATGGCCGTTTGCAGCGCCACAGCACTGTCCACACCACCCCGGTAGTAAAGGTCACTGAACTGACCGATTAAAAACGGCCCCAGCGCCAAGCCCACAAAGGTGTTCATTAACAGGTAATAAGCCGACGCCGTCGCTCGCATACGAGGCATCACTAAGTCGTTTACTGTACTGGCCGCACAACCAATCCAGGCCGGAGAAATCACGCTGAACAAAAAGCTGTAAATGTAGGCCATGAAGATGCTGTCTGTGTACAAGAACCCAAGCGCGAAGGGGACCGCCAACAGCGGAATGGCCAAACCCACATAGAGCCGAGCGTTGACGGTTTTGGCCCGAAAATAATCCGCCACCACGCCGCCAAGGACGATACCGATAAAGCCGCCAACCGCCGACCCTAGGCCCAAATACAAACCTGCATCGCCAATAGACTCACCGTGGAAGCGCTGCATAAACGGCGGCGACCAAAAACCGATGCCATAAGTCACGAAAGAGATCGCCGGGAAACCCACCGTCGCGGCTAGGAAGGCCTTGGACTTGAACATCATGCCGTAACAGGCCGGATCCGTGAGTTTTTGATAGTGAATCCACGTCACCGTAATGTAGACGCCGATTCCTAGCGCGATCCACTGCAGAAGGGTTGGCATGACCAAGTAGAGGGCAAAAAATAAGCCACCAACCACTGCCATAGCAACTAAGTTCATTACCACGGCTCGGACTCCCCCCGCCGCAAAGAGGGCAAACAACGAAAAGCCTGGCAACACGCTCATAAAGGAACTGGACGTCGCCTTAAATGGGTGCGGATGTTCCGGGGTGACCAAGCCTTCGGAGGCGCCACGGATCGGCTCCCGGATGGTCCATACCCAAACCGCCATTAAAATGCCCGGTAAACCAACGGCCAAAAATGCTGCCTGCCACGCCTTAATACCCAAGGGCGCTAGGGAAGGATCGGGATACCATTGATGCCAAGTCGCCACGATGGCGCCGCCCAAAAATAAGCCGATCCCCGAGCCCAAATAAATACCGCTGGAGTAAATGGCCAACACCGTGGCCCGAACCTTGGGAGAGAAATAATCCGAGATCATGGAAAAAGCCGCCGGGGTGGCACTGGCCTCGCCAATACCCACACCGAAGCGGCAGGCCGCCAGCTGTCCGAAATTTTGCGCGAAACCGGACATGGCGGTCATAGCGCTCCAAAAGGACAAGCCGATGGAGATGAGTTTCTTACGATTCCACACATCTGCCAGTCGACCCAAGGGAATGCCAAACACCGCGTAAAACACCGCGAAGGCGGTGCCGTACAAAAAACCGATCTCAGCATCGCCGATGCCCAGATCTAACTTAATCTCTTCAGCCAGAATGGACAGAATTTGCCGGTCAACGAAATTGAAAATGTAAACGATGATCAGCACGAACAGCACATAGCGCCCGTAGTCCGGGCCACCAGGCTGCTCTATGGGTTGGGGTGAATCCTGCGCATCGGTTGATGTTGCTTGAGCTACGTTGGTCTCGTTTTGATGCGTATCAGTCAATCAAATTCTCCCCATCCCAGCGTTCCTTGGTGACAAAGTCCGCTATCGGTTTACGTTTCAGTTTGGTCAATTGTTTGACCGGTTGTCCCAGCGGAATCATGGCCGCAAAGGCCATCTCATCCGGCACGCCAAAGTAGTCTTTTAGCTGGGGTTCGGCCCCAGCCACGAAGGTTGTTAGGGTGCCACCCAAGCCCTCGCTGCGGGCGGCCAGCAAAATATTCCAGACAAAGGGGTAAATAGACGCACCAGAAATCACGCCCACCCGATCCAGACCACTATCAAAGGAGGCCACCACGGACAGATCCACAAAGACTAGAAGAATGACTGGAGCGCTGGTCAGGTTGTCCAGCATGGTTTTTGGCACCTGCGTCTGGGCAATCTCGGCATCGGAGACTTGAGACGGATTAACCGTATTAAGCGGGGCTTCGCCGGCTTTCACTTGGGCCACATAGCGCTGCATTTGAGGCTCAATCAGTTCACCCAGTTTTGCTCGGGATGCTTCTTCCCGCACCACGAGAACCTTCCAACCTTGGCGATTACCGCCGCTAGGCGCAAACCTAGCTTGTTCTAAAATGTTGGCAATGACCTCGTCGCTTACCGGCGCATCGGTAAATTCCCGCGCAGCAAACGTCGTGCGCATGACCTCGTAAAGCTCCATGGTCTCCCCTTACTCACCCCTAAGTTGAGTGGTCAGTCAGACCACAGCAAGGCTGTATCCTGCGGGTGTGGGACGGGTGATGTCAAAGGCGAAGAATTAGCGCCTAAACCCTTGGGCTTGGTCCGCTGTTCCGAGGATAATCACGCCATGACTGAGACTGTTATTTTCCACAAACCCTATGGCGTACTGCCCCAATTCTCGGACAAAGAAGGGCGCCCTCACTTAGGCGATTTCGTCAGTGTGGCCGGCATATACCCGGCCGGTCGTCTGGACCGGGACAGCGAGGGTTTGATGGTGCTCACCAGTGACGGCGCGCTGCAGCATAAAATCGCTCATCCCGATCACAAGATGAGCAAGACCTACTGGGTTCAAGTGGAGGGTGCCCCGACAGAAGAGGATCTGGCCCCCATCAGCGACGGCTTGGCCCTTAAAGATGGAATGACCTTACCGGCCAAGTGCCAGCTGGGAATCGCCGGACACCAGATCTGGGATCGAGATCCACCCATTCGAGTTCGCAAAAGCATTCCAGATACGTGGTTAACCCTCACATTGAAAGAGGGCCGAAATCGACAGGTTCGGCGCATGTGCGCTCACTTGGGTTTTCCGGTCCTGCGCCTGATCCGCTATCGGGTTGGCTCATGGACTTTGGATGGTTTGGCACCGGGCCAATGGCGAGAGGTGTGAGCGCCTGATTCGCGCTTTAAGTTCATACGTTAAGACTGGAACAGACCGAGCCTGACCCTCAGGCCCAAAGACTAAGCCCTAGGCAAGGCACCCGGAAACATCAGTTCTGACAGGGGTTTACGCGGTGATGGCACCTCGCGCTCCCGCAGGGGTTCCGGCAGATCATCTGCCGAGGCAGGATGACCAAGGGCGATGATGGCTTGGGTCGCGAAGGCGTCACTCAAGCCCAACACCTGTGGTGCCTGATCGTGATGAAAGCCCCACATGGCGTGGGCAGCCAGCCCCATGTGCTGAGCTTGCAGGGCCATGCTCATCCATGCGCTGCCAGCATCAAAACTGTGGGTGGCTGCCGGTGCATCGTTGGCTTCGAATCGGGTGCGGGATACCAAGGCGACTAGTGCGCCGGCCTTCGCTGCCCAAAGCTGATTCACATCCATCAGTAGGCCAAAAATCCTGTCCCACTCTGGGGTATTTGGCAGGGCGTATATAAAGCGCCAAGGTTGTGAGTTGAAACACGAAGGCGACCAGCGCCCGGCTTCGCAAAGGGTCTCGAGGTCTTGCAGGCTGAGTGCTTGGCCAGTCATGGAACGGGGTGACCAGCGCTGGCGGAATTGGTCATGGGCTGGCGCACCCGGGGTACGCTGGGAAAAATCTGCTGACAGTAAGAGATTGTCCTTATCGTTCATGGCGCATGTCCTCTGCTCTTGACCTGACCTCTGCCTCTAGTGCGACTTTACTCTCGTCTTTCCCTAGCTTGGCCTCGCTACAGATGCGCGGCCAGTCTAGGACGAGGTTTCGCGCTATCGCAAAACCCTGCCAAGACCCTAGGTGACACCCGTTCGGCTTAGCCTTTAAATTCAGCAACCACCGCTGCGATAGACTGCTTGGCATCACCAAACAACATCCGCGTGTTGTCGCCGAAGAACAACGGGTTATCCACCCCGGAGAAGCCTGAGCCCATAGAGCGCTTGAGTACGAATACGGTTCGCGCTTGGTCTACGTTAATGATGGGCATGCCATAGATCGGGCTGTTCTCGTCGTTGCGAGCGGACGGGTTAACCACGTCGTTGGCGCCAATCACCACCGCTACATCCACATTGTCGATGCGCGGATTGATGTCTTCCATCTCAACCAGCTGATCGTACGGCACATTCGCTTCAGCCAGCAGCACGTTCATATGTCCGGGCATACGTCCCGCTACTGGGTGGATGGCATAGGTCACTTCTGCGCCATTTTTCTCCAGCAGTTCGCCAAGCTCGCGTACCACGTGCTGAGCCTGTGCTACCGCCATGCCATAACCTGGAACGAAGGAAACAGACTGAGCCGCTTCTAAGATTAAGAAAGCGTCTTCGGCGACGATGGGCTTAACCTCACCCTCCACCTTGGTAGCCTGCTTAACTGCACCAAATCCAGAGAACAGTACATGCCCTAGGGACCGGTTCATGGCCTTACACATGATGTTGGTCAAGATAATACCTGCCGCGCCCACCATGGAGCCGGCTACGATCAGGATATTGTTGTTGATAGCAAAACCTGCCGCACAGGCCGCCAAGCCTGAATAACTGTTGAGCAGGGAAATCACCACAGGCATGTCCGCACCACCGATGGGAAGAACGGCCATAATGCCAAAGAGCAATGACAGGCCGATCACCGCATAAAGGTACGGAGAGGTCACTGATGGGTCCATACAGAACAGAACCGAGCAAGCCACCAAGCCAATCAGAATAGCCGCGTTCACAATACGCTGGGCGCCAAAAACAACCGCTGCCGAGGTCATGACTTCACTGAGCTTACCCCAAGCCAAAATACTACCGCTGAAGGTCATGCCACCAATCACGATGGAGAGCAAAATGGTGACGTCGGTAAACGTGGTGTTACCCATGTTGTACAGAGCCGCCCAACCCACCATCAAACTGGCGATGCCGCCGGAACCGTTAAACAAGGCCACCATCTCGGGCATGCTGGTCATCTCGACCTTCTGGGCTGTAATGGCGCCAATCACGGCACCAATTACTGCTGCAATAACAATCAGCTCAAATGTCAGGATGTCCTTGTTGAACAGAGTCACGGCGATGGCAATCACCATGGCCAGCGAGGACAGAACGTTGCCGCGCACGGCGGTGGCCGGAGAACCAAGCTGCTTCAATCCGAAAATAAACAGCGCTGCAGCAACCACGTACCACAGGTTAATAATCACTGGGTTCATGACTTACCTCCCGGCTGATTTGTATCTTTCTTCTTGAACATGCTCAGCATTCGGTTGGTGACCAAATAGCCACCGGCAACGTTGATCATGGCAAACATAACAGCGGCTGCGCCCAAGTAGCTGGACATAGCACCGGACTCACCACCGGCTGAAATCAGCGCACCGACGATGGTAATACCAGAGATGGCGTTAGCGCCGGACATCAACGGCGTGTGCAGGGTAGCTGGTACCTTCGAAATCAGCTCAAAGCCGAGAAAGATCGACAGCATTAGTACCATTGCTAGAAATACGGCTTCCATTATTTAGCCTCCGCTATAGATGTTTTTGATGGTTTCGTTCACCACGGCTCCATCACGGGTAATGACGCAGGCCTGGATGATCTCGTCTTCAGGATCAAGGTTCAGGGTCTTCTCTTCGCTGTCCCAAAACTCCATGACAAGGTTCAGCAAGTTATTGGAGTACATGTCGCTGGCGTTGCGAGCGACTTCGCCGGGCAGATTGCCTTGGCCAACCACTTTTACACCGTTGATATCGACGACTTCGTCCATGACTGAGCCTTCTACGTTTCCGCCAGTGTCGACCGCCATGTCGATGATTACGCTACCGGGCTTCATGGATTCCACCATGTCGCGACCGACAATTTGCGGAGCCGGTCGCCCGAATAACTGAGCTGTGGTAATCACCACGTCGGATTGGCTGATGATGGCTTTCTGGCCTTCTCGTTGCAGCGCGACCTGTTCTGGGGTCAGCTCCTTGGCGTAGCCTTGATCGGTTTGGCCGGTATCGCCCAGGTCGATCTCAACAAACTTTGCACCAAGCGACTGCACTTGTTCCGCGACGACGGGTCGAGTGTCAAAGGCTTCAACCCGGGCACCCAGCCGTTTCGCTGTCGCAATGGCCTGCAATCCAGCCACACCGGCGCCAATAACAAATACCCGTGCCGGCGGAATGGTGCCGGATGGGGTCATCATCATGGGCATGATCTTTGGTAGGTGAAAGGACGCTTGAATAACCGTCACGTAACCGGCCAAGTTGGCCTGAGATGACAAGGCATCCATTTTTTGTGCGCGTGTACTGCGCGGCACCATTTCCATGGAGATCGCAGTAGCGCCTTGGGCGGCAATGCTCTCGACTAGGGGCTTTTCGTTAAAAGGGTCCAAAAAGCTGATGTACAAGGTGCCAGCTTTCAGCGAACTCACATCTTCCGCATCGGGCTTACGAACCGACATCACGATGTCTGAACCAGCCAACAGCGTACTGCGGTCATCGCTCACGCTGGCGCCGGCTTCTGCATAGTCGGCATCTGTAAAACCAGACGCTAGGCCCACACCACTTTGCACGGCAACGCTGAATCCTTGTTTGATCAGTTTGCTCGCATTTGCAGGCACCATGGCTGCGCGCACTTCGCCCGGCCAGGTCTCCTTCGGTACTCCGATCTGCATAAAGCCCCCAACAATTATTGGTCAAATTAATCCCAACGTGCGCAGCAAATTCTGCTCGTTTGGACTGCTCACATAGTGCAAGTCCAAATCTTGGTCACGTTGAGCGCGGCAAGCTAACAGCCTGCTGCTAGCTAAAAAAAGGAATAACTCACAATCAATACATTCCCATCAGGAAAATCACAATTTCCCGCCGATTCGCAACGTTAATGGTGGGGTTGTGTTCAGCACGTGTAAAAAACTACCCAAACCGTCCACGATAACCTTGCATGTACTACACGGGCTTCTCACAATCGGTGTCCTTGATCTACGCAAGACATGGTCGCCGCTAGCGCGTTTCGGGAGAGTCCAGTTGTCCAAAAATTCCATCAGTAACCGGGCCGCCCTGTTCGCGGTTGTGACCGCCTTCGTGGTCGGCACTGTGGGCACCTTGGCGATTCGTCCGGCGCATGCCCCGGACGCTGGCAGCCTAGCGTCTGCCCAGACCCAAACCAGCCCAGCACGCATCGCTTGGCGACTGCCCATCGTGTTTCAAACCACCATGCCGGTGCTTGGGGATAACCCGGTGTACTTAACGCATATGATTAAAGCCGCCAGCGGCGGGGCTATCGACTTACAGATTTTCGAGCCCGGCGAAATCGTTCCGGCCTTTTCGATCACCGACGCGGTGCGAGATGGCAAGGTATCCGCGGGCTATACGTGGCTAGGCTACGATCAGGGTAAGATCCCAGCATCGCCACTGATTTCCGCCGTACCCTTTGGCATGGAGCCGTGGGAATACACCGCTTGGTGGTATGAGGGTAACGGGCGACAGCTAACCGAGGCCTTATACCAACGCTACAATATCCACCCAATTCTGTGCGGTATCACCGGACCGGAAACCGCAGGATGGTTTCGCCGCAGGATAGACTCCCTGGACGATGTTAAAGGTTTGAAAATCCGCTTTGCCGGACTGGGCGGTCAGGTCATCGAACGACTTGGGGCCAGCGTCACTATGCTGCCCGGGGGTGAAATATTCCAAGCGCTAGAAAAAGGGGCCATCGACGCCACAGAATTTGCCTTACCCGTGGTGGATCAATCCTTAGGCTTCAACCGCGTAGCGCCCTACAACTACTATCCCGGATGGCATCAGCCCTTCACTTCATCGCACTTAGTCGTGAACTTGGCCCAATGGCAGACTCTATCTGCCACAGACCAAGCCATGCTGGAACTGGGTTGCACCGCAGCGGTGACGCGCAACTTAGCTCAAGCTGAGGCACTGCAAGGCGAGGTCATTGAGGGATTTGCTGACATCGGAGTCTCGGCGGAAATACTTCCGGAGCCGCTGCTTCGAGAACTGAACAATGTTTCAGACCAAATTCTTCAGGAAGAAGCCGACAGAGATCCGGATTTTGCTGAAATTCTCGCCTCTCAGAAGGCCTTTCGCAGCCAATACGCCCAGTGGAAATCCCGAGCCTACCTGCCAAGGGACTTTTGATGGCAAAGGACTACCTGCCGCATACCAACTGGTCCCGACGCATTGACCGAGCCGCAGACCGAGTGGGGCGCATTACCTCTTATATTTGGTTGCTGCTGCTGGGGGGCATCGTGGTAAACGTGCTGCTACGTTACGCCCTGAACCAAGGTCGGATTGAAATGGAGGAACTGCAGTGGCATCTGTATTCCTTGGGGTTCCTGCTGGGCTTGGGTTATGCCTACCAAGCGGATGCTCATATTCGCGTGGATGTGCTTCACGAGCGCTTCCGGCATCGCACCAAGGCATGGATCGAGCTGTACGGCATCTTGTTACTGCTGCTGCCCTTCATCACTCTGATTCTGATTTACAGCGTCCCCTTTGTGGCCAGCTCTTTCGAAGCAGGTGAAGTCTCCAATTCGCCAGGGGGACTGCCCTTGCGCTGGTTAATCAAAGCCGCGCTGCCTCTGGGGTTTTTCTTGCTGCTGCTCACTGTGGCCGCGCGTCTGCTCCGCGTATGGCACTTTTTGTTTTTGCACCCCCAAGGAACCGCCAGTGGCCGCTAATGAAATTCTAGCCATTGGCATGTTCGTCAGCTTCATCGCCTTGGTGTTTACGGGTTTTCCAGTGGCTTGGCTGCTGGGGGGCTTAGCCGTTGTTTTCAGCGCCCTGGCCGTGGTCTTAGAAGCAGACTTCAATCTCGCCACGGGTATGGACTGGAACTACACCTCACTTACCGTCGAGCGGATTTGGAACGTAATGGAAAACTGGGTGATGGTGGCATTGCCCATGTTCATTTTGATGGGCCTGTTGCTGGACCGTTCTGGCATTGCGAATCAACTCATGCACAGTTTTGCCCGACTTTTTGGCAGCCTGCGTGGGGGTTTAGCCATTACAGTAACGGTTATTGGCCTAATGCTCGCGGCCACCACCGGCATCATCGGCGCATCGGTAGTGCTGCTGGCTCTACTTGGGCTGCCCGCCATGCTGCAGCAAAACTACGACAAGTCTCTGGCCGCTGGCACGGTGTGCGCGGTGGGCACCTTGGGCATATTGATTCCCCCCAGCATCATGCTGGTGCTAATGGCAGACCGCATGTCCATGAGCGTGGGCGACTTGTTTTTAGGCGCCGTCTTCCCCGGCGCTCTGCTGGGCGGCTTGTACATAGCCTACATTTTGCTGGTGGGATGGCTGCAACCGGAGAAGGCACCAGCGGCGCCTACAGAACCCTTCGATTGGTCTGCTGTTAAGGATTTGTTCTGGGCAATCTTGCCCCCGGCTTTTTTGATCTTGGCCGTGCTCGGCAGCATTTTTCAGGGATGGGCAACACCCACCGAAGCGGCTGGCGTTGGCGCCGCCGGGGCGCTGCTGTTGGCGGTACTTAAACGGCAGATGTCCAAAGCAGTAATGCAAGAGGTCCTCCAGGAAACCACCCGCACCACCGCCTACATCTTTGCCGTTCTGTTGGGAGCCACTGCATTTTCATTGGTGTTGCGCGGTCTTGGGGGCGATGAACTGATTGAGGGCGCGCTGATGTCTCTACCCTTTGAACCCACAGGGATCATCGTGGCCATTTTAGTGGCGACTTTCTTACTCGGGTTTTTCTTGGACTGGATTGAGCTGACCTTGATTGTGCTGCCGCTGGTGGCGCCAGTGGTGGGTAACCTTGGGTTTGATCCGGTGTGGTTCACCATTTTATTTGCGGTCTGCCTGCAAACCAGCTTTCTTACACCACCCGTGGGCTTTGCCATTTTTTACCTCAAGGGCGTTGCCCCAGAGGGCATTGAAGTCACCACGATTTATCGTGGCGTGGTGCCGTTCATTGCTTTGCAGGTTATTGGCATGCTGATCATCTTTAACTGGCAAGCCGTTGTCACTTGGTTGCCAGCTCAGGCCTACGGTTGATAATTGCGTCCATTTCCGGGAAACCATTTCCCTTGTCGAAGCAGGCCCAATAAACTCTCTCCCCGGATCGTCGCCTAACCCCGCACGCGCTTGCGGGCCAGTCATATGACTGCTCAGCGCACTGGGAACACCAGACCGGCACCCGGCGATACAAGAATTAGCAAGCATTGGAATACTCAACCATGACCGCCTATCAGGTAACTGCCAGAAATTTCAGCACCAGTAGCGAAAACCGCATGCACAGTGACGAAGTAGCCAATCGCTATGGATTCAAAGGCGCGCTGGTTCCCGGCGTGGCCATATACGGCCACTTGGTAAAACCCTTTGTCGATCATTTCGGCCCCACTTGGTTGAGCGACAGCTGCGCTGAGGTCAAGCTGATCAAGCCAACCTACGACGGTGATGCCCTGAGCATCGACTGGCCAAGCCCGACGCAACCGGCATCCATCACCAACCAAGACGGCGAGCTGCTGGCGTTGCTGGCGCCAATGGAGGTTTCACCTCTTCCAGAGGATCTTGGTCTCACAGGGGATCTCAAAGTACCTGGCCGACCGGAAATTACTTGGGACACGGTCTGTGTCGGCGAAGTATTTTCGCCCCGAGCGCTGCAGTTTAGCGCTCAGGAAAACACCCGATATTGCGCGGAGATCGGCGACGACGACCCAATTTACCAAGAGCTAATCCACCCTCACTATGTGTTGTCCTTGGCAAACGAGGCGTTGATGCAGGAATATCAAATGCCGGCGTGGATTCATGTGAAATCTAAAGCCACACATCGCGAAGCCCTGAGGGTTGGGAATGAGGTGGTTTTACGTTGCGTTGTCACCGACCGCTGGGAAAAGAAAGGTCATCAGTTCATCGCCATTCATCTCACCTTTTGGCACAACGACACCATTGCCGTAGACATCGAACATCAGGCTATTTTCCGGATCGCCGAATAATGCGTTTAGCCGTTCTGGCCTCTCACGAGGGTTCCACGCTGCAGGCGCTGATTGATGCTTGTGCGGCCAAAGATTTAGACGCCAGCATCGCGCTGGTCATCAGCAACAATAGCCAGTCAGGGGCCATGCAGCGAGCCGAACAGGCTGGCATTCCAACCCAACACATCAGCAGCAAAACCCACGACGGTGATGTTGGAGCCGATCAAGCCATGGTAGATGCGGTCAACCACGCCAAGGTGGACTGGGTGCTATTACTCGGCTACATGAAAAAAATGGGTGGCCAAATGCTGATCCAATACGGTGGCCGTATCATCAACACCCACCCAGCGTTGCTACCAAAGTTTGGCGGCAAGGGATTTTTCGGTCGCAAAGTTCACGAGGCCGTTCACGCTTCAGGGGCCAAGGAGTCGGGGGCTACATTGCATCTGGTGGGTAACGACTACGATACCGGGCCGGTCATTGCCCAAACCACCGTTCCAGTGATGTCCGACGACTCTGTGGATGCTATCGAGGCTCGGGTAAAAAGCGCAGAGCGCACTTTGTTGGTGGATACACTGCGCAGTATTGACGAGGGTCGACTAAAGCCTGAGTTGCTGTAGACCTCTACTGTCACCCTCTACTGTCACCCTCTACTGTCATTCTCTCCTACAGCCGATGCTGCCAGATACCTGAAACGTGGTGCCGTCTCCCCGGGGAGTCTGTTGCGCCATGAGGTCAAAACCATCCATCAATTCACGGCTAGATCAGTGCTAATTGGCAGCGAGCAGACTCAGAGCTTGGTCGTGCAGCGCCTGTGTCGCCGATGCCACCACGGTACCGCCGAGACTGGGGTTGCCCCCATCCCAGGCGGTAATCACACCACCAGCGCCGCGAACAATGGGAATCAACGCCTGTATGTCATAGGCCTTCAAACCCGCCTCAACCCCTAGATCCAAGGCACCCATGGCGAGGGTACCGAAGAGATAACAGTCACCGCCAAACTTTGTGAGCTTTGTCTGTTGACTCAGATTTCTGAACTGCTTTTGTTCGTCGGTGCCGAGCCAATCAATTCCCGTGGTAGACAAACTGGCCTGAGCCACCTGCTCGCAAGCACTGGCGCGAAGGGGTGCCGACTGACCTGCCCGCTCTAGCCACGCGCCCTCTCCGTCACCGCAAAAAAGCTCGTCGGTATAGGGCTGATACATAACCCCCACCACAGGCTGCTGTCCGTCAAACAACGCCAGCAATATGCCCCAGTGCAACATGCCGGTCATAAAAGCTCGGGTGCCGTCGATGGGATCAATCACCCATGTCAGGCCGTTACCGGAGCTCAAACCGTATTCTTCACCGAAAATGCCATGCTCTGGGTATGTGTTCTCGATGGCGTCACGAATCGCACGCTCGCCTGCCTGATCTGCAACGGTTACCGGATCGAATCCGCCGTTCTCCAGTTTGTTGGTTACCTGAAGAGAAGACCGAAAGTGCGGCAAAATCACCTTGCCTGCCGCTCGGGCTGCGGTCTTGGCAAAGTTGAGGTATTCCTGTCGCTGGGCTCGGGACAGGTCTACAGGGGTCGTGTACTCCAGTCTGGCGGGCATGTATTTCTCCTGAGTCGAACCTCATGGTACTCACCCGAAACGACAACTACGAGCGCCGCATCCATCTCTGCAGGCCACAAAGTACCATTGGGAGCCCAACTACAAACGGGAAATGGCTAAATTCTTATTCGGGTCAAAGAAGATTTCATCTTATTTCAACACCTTGCCATGCGATAATCAGTCTGATGTCCCACCATGATCTAACCCAAGGCCAGGTCCCTTCGTCACTGGCGAAATTAACTGCGCCCATGATGATCGGAGTATCGTCGAGCATTCTCGTACAAATGCTCGAGATGGGATTTATCGGGCAACTCAGCACGGCTCACGTGGCGGCTATCACCTTCACGTTCCCCTTGGTGATGGTGCTCACCAGCATCGCCTTGGGCATCAGCATCGGCACATCTTCGGTTATCGCGCGCAGCGTGGGTACGCGTCAAAAAAGCAATCAAGACGCTGCCGCTGAGGGGGCCGGACAAACATCCGCCGACACCGGTTCCACAGACGATGTGGCGCTCATGGGTACTCACAGCCTGATTCTGGTATTTGGGTTGATGTTGTTACTGTCATTTCTGAGCTGGCTGGCAATCGACCCTCTGTTCATCGCCCTGGGCGCCGAACCTGAACTCCTGCCACTGATTCACTCTTACTTGGATATCTATCTGCCAGGCACCGTACTGTTCACCGCTAGCATGGTCTGCGGCAGCATCATGCGCGCCAACGGCAGCGCCAACATTCCCGGCGCGATCATGACCGTCAGCGCCATCGTCAACTTAATCCTCGATCCCATCTTTATTTTCGGCTGGTTTGGCTTCCCGGCCATGGAGCTTGCTGGGGCTGCAACGGCCATGACTCTGACGCGATTCGGCACCCTCGTAGTATCACTGTGGTTCATTAGTCGCGGCCAAATGGTTTTACGAGAACGCTTCTTCACCGGCTGGTTCGCATCAGCCAAGCGCATTTTGCACGTTGGCATTCCGGCCATGGCGACAAACTTAATCGGTCCCGTCACCGCCGCCTACATTACCTTCTTAATTGCCGACTATGGCGAAGCCGCCGTTGCTGGCTTTGGGGTAGCCAATCGTATTGAAGCCGTTGCGGCTATGCTGATGTTTGCCCTATCAGGCTCTATTGGTCCCTTTGTCGGTCAAAACTGGGGAGCGCACTTAGTAGGCCGAGTGCGCCAAGGCGTCAATGTCAGCTACCAATTTTGTCTTGTATGGGGATTGCTCATCGCGGTCCCGCTGTTTTTCTTCGGCGCCGATATCGCGGCGCTAATCGACTCATCGGAACCCGTTACTGCCGTGGCCGCCACTTATCTTGCCCTAGTGCCATTGAGCTATGGCTTGTGGGGGGTTTTGATGATGGCTTCAGCATCCTTTAATGCGCTTGGCAAGCCACTGCCAAGTACTGCGCTTTCTTTTGGCCGAATGATTTTGGTTTATATTCCCTTGGCAACACTACTCAATAACACATTTGGCTATGTCGGCATTTTCGTCGCCACAGCCTTGAGCAATGCGCTGTTTGGTATTCTTGGATGGCGTTGGTTTTCGCGGCGTCTTCGGCTAATGGGCTCCCAACTCACGAACCCTAGCACTACCTGAAGGAGTCCGGTCCTATGATTCAGCGCCGCTTGATCACCCTTTCCAGCCTCGTCTTGATAACGGCATTGGCACTGGCGCTGCTGCCTGTGGCCATCGTGGGCGCGTTGGCCATGAGCTTTATTCCTCGCTACCGCACCACTCCCCAAGCTCTGACCTTTATGTACGGTTTTTTGGTTCACGAGTGGGCCGGGCTCACTCGATTTCTTTGGGCGGTGATCCGATACCCTAAGAGTGAGCGCATACAGCGTTATCGGGAAATTCAGTTTTGGTGGGCACAGGGCCTCTTCGACATGGGCAAGCGCCTGTATCGATTGGATATCGAAGTAACTGGTAGTGACGCCCTTGATGGCAACTGCGCCTTAGTCTTATGTCGGCACTCCAGCATGGGCGACACGGTTCTACCGCTACTGTTTTTCGGCAAGGCTAGACAAGAAGGCCTGCGCTACGTCTTAAAACAAGAGCTGCGCTACCTGCCCTGCCTAGACATTGGCGGCCACGGTCTGCCCAACGTTTTTGTTGACCGCTCGGGAAGCGATTCGGCCAAGGCTATCCGAGAGGTGAGCGACCTGATTGCCACAGCGGACAGCGACGAATCTGTTCTGATTTATCCCGAGGGCACACGGTTCACCCAAAAGAAACACGATGCACTGCGCCTCAAGCACCCAAACTTAGCTCCCCAGTTAGATCGTTGGCCTGGCCTTCTGCCGCCAAGGCTGGGCGGGGTTTTAGGCATGCTAGAGGCTAACCCCGGCAAAGACTTGGTGTTTTTGGCTCACGCGGGTTTCGAAGGCTCTGCCGACATCCATGACCTACTAGGTGGCGGATGGCTGGGACAGAGGGTCAAACTGCACTTCTGGCGGATCCCCTTCGACAAGCTGCCAAAAGAAAATGTGCAGGAATTTCTTTTCGCCGAATGGGACAAAATGCAGGCAACCGTGGACAGCATGCTAACGGACCTTGCCAAACCCGCATCTTGAAACAACCGGAACGACGCACCTCGGGTACCCCGTGGGGCAATACGGCCAGGCAACAACAGGCCGAAAGCCGACTAAGTGATGCCGCCTAGGCTGACACCAGTTCTGCGCAAAACGCCTCAATTTGTTCCAGCAATTCATCGGACATCATTCGCAGTCGTCCCAAGGACTCCATAGGTGGGACCAGCTTTGCCTGACAAGATTCTTCCAAAGCCTTGCTCACGTGCTGGAGTTCTGTGAAACCATAGCCCGAGTAGATCCCAAACAACGTGTGCAACTGCACCGAAGCCTGCTCCAGATCTTCTGCAAACAGTGCTTTATCAAGGGCGGATAAGCGCCGCCGAACGTCCTCGGAAAAGACCCTTAGGGCATCGGCAAAGGCGCGGTCACCCATCAGAGATCGTAGCTCTTGGGCTTTTTCGCTAGGTAAAGAAACACCGGAACCAGTGACACCTAGCCACATGTCCACACGACTGAGCAGCGCTTTGTAATCCACGGGCTTGGTCATAAAGTCGTTCATACCCGCTTCCAAGCAGTTCTTTTCGTCTTCGACAAAAGCCTTTGCCGTCAGGGCGATGATTGGCACATCGTAACCGTTGTTGCGTATCCAACGCGCAGCCTCGGTACCGTCCATCCCGGGCATCTGAACGTCCATCAAGATCAAGCCATAAGCGCTATCGCCGTGGCCCTTTGTCTTTACCCATGCGCAGGCTTCCGTGCCATTGTTTGCAACGTCGACCTCAAAACCATTACGCTCCAGCATAGCTGTTACCACCAATTGATTCGGCTTGCTGTCCTCGGCTACCAAAATACGCCGATTGGTAGGGTTAAGAGTTGCTAGCCGTTCCTGTGCGATATCAGGTTCTGGCTTGTTGGCCAAGATCATTGGCAGTTCTAAAACGAACCGACTGCCTTGCTCGGGTGCTGACGTCACGGTCAGGGTTCCGTTCATCAACTCTGCAAGCTGCTTGCTGATAGACAAGCCTAGGCCGCTTCCAATGTATTTGCGGCGATCCGAATCATCAACCTGAACGAACGCATCGAAGATACGACTAAGCTGAGAGGCTGTCATACCGATACCGCTGTCCTCCACGCAAATACGAAAACTCGACTCAGCCCCCCGTTCGCCATCATGCTCAAAAGAAATGTTGATATGGCCTTGCTCGGTAAACTTGATCGCGTTGCTCACCAAATTGGTGAGTATCTGGCCAATTTTTTGTCGGTCACCTAACAACCAAAGATCCTCACTGCCACCCAGATCACTTTCGATGGTCACACTGTCGCCAGCTAAATTCGGCGCGTAAAGGTCTGTTACCTCCTGAATCAAATCAGCTGGCGCAAAGGGCTGTTGTTCTCCGGACATTTCTCCGGATTCAATTTTTGAGTAGTCCAGAACATTGGTCAGCAAACTCATCAAACGCTTGCCGGCATTTTCAGCCGTAGTTAGTAGTTCCGCTTGGTGGGGATCACTCTGGTCTGCCTGCACTAAACTCAAGATACCCAACAGGGCATTTAATGGCGTTCGAATCTCGTGGCTCATGGCCGCGAGAAACCGGCTTTTGCTCTGAAGTGCTGGTTTTAGCATCAGTAATTGAGTGTCACCAAGACGCTGTCAGAGAAAGTCCCGGCGCCAACTGTTTGGCCCTGAGCAATCCGGCCATAGGCTGTAAAATTCTGCGCGCTGCCGTCTGCAGTGATCGCTTTACCTGTTGCCTCAGTATTTCCCCATACAGTTCCGCCGGCGCTATCGCTGTACAATTGGTAAGCCAACGTTTGTTCAACTTCCTGTCCATCGCTCATCGCACGCAATGGAGCGGCTTCGCTCGAACCGCTTACTTCACCATTACCCTGACCCATTGTGATGACTGCCGCTCCGCCCGAAGTGCAGGTCGATGTTATCGTGGCAGTAGCATCATTAGCCGCCGAGGCGGTCGGATCATAGGAACCGAAATTCATCGCTCCGGCTGAAATAGTGCAGGACATCAAAACTGACGTGCTAAC